>JAHECI010000042.1 GCA_024641825.1 Desulfobacterales bacterium
GGCGTCTTCGTGTCTGGTCATTTCAATGACTTAGCAGCGGGGACATTCCTGCCCCCTCCGCGTTCTCCCGCAAAAAGCATGCGGGAGCCGCGGTCTCCCCCACTGCTAAGTCATTGAAATGACGAAGCCACTCCGCCAATATCGTTTCACGGGGAAGCAAACCCCGTGAACAACTCCATCGAAATTTACTTGAATAAAACCTGTCCAAATGACATTAGATAAGGATCACCTGAATTTAAGAGTTTTAAGCTTGAGTGAGATGTAAAATGAAATCCATAGCCAAGAAAAACACAGCAAATAACGGAGCTTTGTCCGGAATATTGGTCCTGGATCTGTCCCGTTTGCTGCCCGGACCGTTTTGTTCCATGATCCTTGCAGACCATGGTGCACGTGTGATTTCGGTGGAAAACAAACGTTTTTTATCTGACGATCTTTTCATTTCCGAGGTCAATCGAAACAAAGAGCACATGTCCTTAAACTTGAAGGCCCAGGAAGGCAAAGAGATTTTTTTCCGTCTGGTCAATAAAGCGGATGTCTTGCTGGAGGGGTTTCGACCAGGGGTTGTCCACAGACTCGGAATTGACTATGATACGGTTCGTAATATCAATCCAAAAATTATTTACTGTTCCATTACAGGATACGGTCAAAGCGGACCCTACCGGAATCGAGCCGGGCACGATGTGAATTTTCTGGGCTGTTCGGGTGTTCTTGATCTTATGGGCGAACCGGATCGGCCGCCATCCATTCCGGGGGTCCAAATTGGGGACATTGCAGGGGGAGGAATGAACGCTGCCATTGGAATCCTTCTGGCGCTGTGGGCCAGAGAAAGGACCGGTAAAGGTCAACATATCGATATTTCCATGACAGACACAATGGTAAGCTTTTTATCACTGACTCTTTTTTTGCATCAACGTACAGGAGAATTCCCCAAACGCGGTGAATCCATGCTTTCTCATAGGTACGCTTTCTATAACACCTATGAAACAGCCGATGGACGATATATTTCCATAGGTGCTGTGGAAAATCGTTTCTGGAGAAATCTTTGTGATCATCTGGGAGTTCCGGAGTATGGGGCACTCCAGTATGACGAAAAACGCCGGGAAGAGATCATCGGTTTTATGCGCAGAACGTTTAAGAAAAAAACCCTTGACCAGTGGGAAATCGAACTTGCAGATCTTGATGTGTGCTGGGGACGAATTCAAACTCTTAAAGAAGTGCTGGAGGATCCTTTTTTTCGTGAAAGAGAAATGGTTATGGGTATGAGTCAAAAAAACGGAAAGGAGACCACGACTTTTGGGACGCCGATTAAGCTGAGTGAAACACCGGGTTCGATTCGAACGCTGCCGGTGGGCTTTGGAGAAAGTACCGTTTCAATTCTCCAGGAACTCGGTTATACAAAAAACCAGATAAAATCGTTTGCCAAAAAGGATGTTTTTTAACAAGATGGTGATCTATGAAGAAAATATTGGTGATTAGCAATAATAATGACGATCTGAATACGATTTCTGCCTTTTTGGAGGATTTAATTCCTGATTGTCTTGTCATTCCTGCCCAATCAGGAGTTTTAGGAATAGAAAGCACAAAGGTCGAGTCTCCGGAAATGGTTCTTCTGGATTTTGAAATAGGGGAGATAGACCCGTACGAGGTGTGTCGGACGCTGAAATCTGAAGAAAACACGAAACAAATCCCGGTTCTTTTGATGACCGATATCCAATCCGATCCCAAAAGCTATGTTAAGGGATTGGAGGCCGGGGCGACGGGTTTCCTGGGGAAGCCCGTAGATAAAGCAGAGTTGGCGGTTCAGGTCGATATGGTATTGCGAATCCGTTCACTGGAAAAAGAAAAAGCCGAACTTAAAAGGCAACTTCAACAGGCGCAAAAAATGGAATCCATTGGGACCCTGGCGGGGGGGATCGCACACGAATTTAACAATATTCTCTTTCCTATTATCGGATACACCGAAATGTGCATGTATGATGTCCCTGAAAACAGCAAAACCAGAAAAAATCTGGTATCTGTCCTTAAAGCTGCTGATCGGGCTAAAGACCTGATTCAGCAGATTCAGAATTTCAGTGCGAAAGAAGAGCACCAGAGAAAGCCCTTAAAAATTCAATATATTATAAAAGAAACACTGAAACTGTTAAGGGCGTCGCTGCCGGCGACCATTGCAGTGCGTTATGAAATAGACAATACTTGCGGCGCTGTGGCGGCCGATCCATCTGAGATTCAGCAGGTGCTGATGAACCTTTGTACCAACGCGTATCAGGTTATGGAAGAAAAAGGTGGTGAACTGGAAGTCACCCTCCAAGAAGTGGATCTGGCTGCCGACGATCTATCTTTTGGAGTTGATCTAAACCCTGGACGCTACCTGAAGCTGATGGTTAAAGATACAGGCCCCGGCTTCGAGCAAACTGAAGTCAAGCACATTTTCGATCCACAATATCGCACCAATGACCGGAATGAAGGTGCCGGATTGGGGCTGAATATTGTACATGAAATTATTCGAAGCTATAAAGGGATGATTTGCATTTCCTCTGACCCGGATCATGGGACAACAATAGATGTTTATCTGCCTCTGATGGATACCCAATCCAACAACGTTTCTGAAATATCCAATGAAACACATATCCCACATGGTACTGAAACGATTTTGCTGATCGATGATGAAGAAGATGTGCTTGAAATGATGCATTCAATGCTGGAAAGACTCGGCTATCAAGTCATTTCAATGTTAAACGGTGTTAAGGCTCTGGAGATATTCCAAAAGACGTCTAAAACCTTTGATCTGGTTATCACCGACCAAACCATGCCCAAAATGACAGGGATGGAGTTGATCAGGGAACTACGTCTTATCCGGTCCGATATTCCGATTATTTTATGTACCGGATTCAATGAAAAAATAACAGAAGATAATACCAGGCATCTGGAGATTGGTGCTTTAATTGGCAAGCCGGTCCGTATTCCAGAAATTGCAGAAATAATCAGGGAAGTTCTGGATCAAAAAATATAAAGCAAAGATTTCGGCTCCCTGTTCTATTCCAAATGAATGAGTTATAACTATACCTGACAAAACGCGGGGAAAGTTTGAAGTGAACTAAAGTTTAAAGTGAGCTAAAGTTAAGGAATTCTATCAATTATATAAAATCGGTGGAGCGAAGCGACTCCATACAGCAACTTTAGGCACTTTAGATCACTTTAGTCACTTTTAACTTGTTCGATTTTAAGTAAAACAGTCGCCTCCAGCGGTTATATCAAAACCGAAACATCTTGGACCGGACTCTTTATCCTGGCTTGAAAATTTTATCAGGATAATCACAAAGATCATATAGCGGACAGGTAGGACACAGCGGCTTTCTCGCTTTGCATATAGCTCTTCCGAAATAGATCAATTGCAGTGAAAATACATTCCAATTTTTTCTGGGAATTATTTCCATCAGGTCATATTCAATTTTAACCGGGTTGTTACTCTCCGTAAGTCCGAGCCTTTTTGATATTCTTGCCACATGGGTGTCTACAACTATACCCGGAATATTAAATACACTCCCAAGAACCACATTGGCGGTTTTACGTCCCACACCGGGAAGTTTTATCAGCTCATCCAAAGTTTGGGGTACCTGACCATCATGTTTTTCAAGAAGACTTTTTGAGCAGTTTTTGATATTCTTTGCCTTGTTTCGAAAGTAACCGGTGGGTCGAATCAACTTTTCAATGGTTTCATTCGAAGCACTTGCAAAATCATAAGGAGTTCTTAATTTTTTAAATAACTCATTTGTGACGCCATTGACCTGTTTATCCGTACATTGAGCAGATAGTATGGTGGCCACAAGGAGTTGAAATGGGTTGGCGTGACGAAGCTGGGTTTTGACTTCAGGATAGGTTGCTTTTAGAATTTTAAGAATTTTTGCAACTCGGGTCTTATCTTTAACCCGTAACGGTTTTTTTGCCATTGGTGATCCTTTTCAGATTTATTTTTATTTGATCTTTACCTGTGGTCCTATGGGCAATGATTCTTTACTCATTATTTTTTTTAGCTACCGTATATCATGAATCTATCTATAAAAAAAGTGAGCGCTTTAGGGCTTTGTTCCGGTGGATTGGATAGCATGCTGTCAGGAATGCTGCTGAGAAAACAGGGAATAGAGGTCCAGTGGATAACCTTTGAGACACCGTTTTTTTCATCTGAAAAGGCCGAACAGGCATCCAAAACTACCGGAATACCGCTCATGGTT
This sequence comes from Desulfobacterales bacterium, assembly GCA_024641825.1. Classification (GTDB taxonomy): domain Bacteria; phylum Desulfobacterota; class Desulfobacteria; order Desulfobacterales; family UBA11574; genus JAAXQD01. The sequence continues at coordinate 4,230 of JAHECI010000042.1, forward strand.
GAAAATATAACACCGAGCTACCTGAAGATGCTGACCAATCCGAATTGTGGATATGGGAAACATATGAATCCGTGTATGGACTGTCACGCGTTGATGTTCAAGCTGGCGGGAAGGATAATGAAAGAAAAAGGGTTTGATTTTCTTTTCAGCGGAGAAGTGCTGGGTCAGCGTCCCATGTCCCAAACCATGAATTCTCTCCGTTACGTAGAGAAACAATCCGGCTTTGAAGGTTATATTTTGCGCCCTTTAAGCGCTAAAAAGCTTCCTGAAACCATTCCCGAACAACAGGGGATGATAAATAGAGATCTACTGATGGACATATCGGGCAGATCCCGAAAACCTCAGATGAAACTCGCCAAAGAATTTGGAATTACAAACTATCCGTCCCCTGCCGGCGGGTGTCTCCTCACGGACAAAGGATACGCATCGCGGCTCAAAGACCTCTTTGAGCACCAGGAAACCTATGCTGAAAGGGAGCTTTATCTTTTAAAACATGGGCGACATCTTCGGTTAGACAAATCCACAAAAATTATCGTAGGACGAACCCAGAAAGATAATGAAAATATACAAAAATACTATGACCCGAATTTGGACACCATTATCAAGGTAAAAACGTTACCTGGTCCCATCGTTTTAATGCCCAACGATGGCAGTAAGGAGGTCAAGATACTTGCGGCTTCGATTTGTGCAGGTTACAGCAAGGCTCCGGAAAACACCCCGGTTGAAGTTGACGTGACAACCCCAAAAGGCAATGAAATCGTCCGAGTCATCGGTGTCCCGCCCAAGGAAATCAAGCACTTTCTGATATAGGTCTTAAGCTAATTGCTCTAATTCATAAACTTTAGGCACTTTAGTTCACTTTAGGCACTTTAAACTTTACTTCTTGTTGTCTCTGCACCGACTTTAAGACCTTGCAATACGTTACCCTGGCTTCTCCGGGTCCATAAAAATCTTCCAGAACCGATTCCCGTCGGTATCCTCGGTTTTCGTAGAAAGCCCGGGTGCTGGCATATTGAGGGCGTTGAGACGTTTCCGCATAGATGCGCGTTCCGCCCGCCTCTTGAACCAGACGCTCGATGTCTTTCAACAGTCGTTTCCCCAGGCCTCTCCCCTGAAAGTCCGGATGAATCGCAATCCAGTACAAGTCGTAGCTGGTGGCTGTACAGGGAATGGGACCGAAACAACCATATCCGACCAAACGGCCATAAGACTCTGCCAGAACAAAATGATAACCGCTGTCAGGTCCCTTTGACAGCCGCTCTTTTACCAGTTCCTCGGCCACATCCACTTCGCTCGGATAAAAGAAACCGGTAACCTCCACCAGCCGGCGAATTCTCTCGGGATCGACCGGTTCCAGGTCGTAACGAAACTTGACACCATGGAGAAAATCCAAACGCAGTTCACCTTTTGGAAATCCATGAACGGCTTCGGCCAGACCTTTGAAAAAGCGCAGGGCGTTGGTTCCCAGGGTCCGATTCCTGTATCCGCCCTCCTGGACAACCACCGTCGGAAGTCCCAATTCTCCGATCATTCGACCGTTGGTCTCAAAATCCTTGGACGTCAGGGACCACGTTCCGGTGGGATCTCCCTTAGCCGTATCCAGGCCCAGTGCCACCACGAGAAAATAAGGATCAAACTGCACTATCCTTCGAATGGCCTTGGCCAAGGCTTGACGATATTTTTTACCATCCACCGCTTCGGACAGGGGAAGATTCAGGTTAAAACCGTCACCGTCACCGTCTCCTCGCTCATCATCGAATCCCGAAAAATAGGGATAAGCAAATTTCGGGTGCCCGTGAATGGAAACCGTCAGCACATCCGATCGCCGGTAGAAGATGTCCTGCTGGCCGTTGCCGTGGTGATAATCGATATCCAGAATGGCCACTTTCCCAAAATCAGAAAGGTGTTGGGCTGCGGTGGCGGTATTGTTGAAATAGCAGAAGCCCCCGAAAGAATTCCGTTCGGCATGATGGCCCGGCGGCCGGACCAGGGCATAGGAGACGCGCCGGCCTTCAAGGATCTCATGGGCTGCCGTCAGGGCGCAATCCACACCTCGACGCGCGGCAACATAAGCATTCCGGTTAATGGGGGTGAAGGTGTCGATACAGTAATAACCCGAAAGAACCGAGGGCTCCTTTGGTGGACGGGTCTTGTTTCGAATGGGAAACACATAAGGATAAAGGGATTTTCCTTCGGGCATTTCCTCGCAAGCCCGCTTGAGATAACGGACGAACCGGTCGTCATGAACCGTAAAGAGGTGTCTGTCCGGAAAACTTTTGGGCTTGATCCGGGCAAAGATTCCCGATTTTTCCAGTTTCCCCAGGATGCTGCGCACTCTGACCGGAGATTCCACATATCCACGCTCATGGACATGATGGATGGCGTGACGGTCCGTGACCACCAGCCCGATTTGTTCCAGAGACTGGCTTTTGACCTGTGGCTGGACCGCTTCGGGTTTGACATACCGGTGGGGCCTGAGTTGAATCGGATTGTCTCGAACGGACTTAACGACCTTTTCCACATATTCGGTGGGGCAATAGGCTGCATATTTTCGCTCGAGGATGGCCTGAACCACCTTTCGAACATAGGCAGAATCCGGGAGTTTGGGTTGTCCCAGCCCGTCATGGACCAGATGCGGCATACAGGAATCGCCGGGTTTCACCGGCGTTTCATAGGCCGTATTCACAATGGGACGGGCACCGTACCGCTCATAAAACCTGAGCCTTGCACGATTTTGCTTGAGCAGGGTCTCATCCGGACAGGCTTCTCGGTCGTCCGGAAGACACTCAAAAAAAAGTCCCTTTGCCTTGAGATCCACAGCTTCTTTTCGAATCGTGTCATAAATGGCACTGCCGAGTCCGCCGCCGGTTTTTCCGCTGGCCGTGGCAATCCAGTCTAAATAACAAAAGCTGATCTCGGGTTCATACAAAAGAAACGCAAACCCTAAAACCCGGCTATTCAGGCTCTCGGCCACAAACAGGATAGAACGAAATTGATGTTTAAAGGGATTGCGGAGCTTTTCAGCGATATGATCGATCTCTTCTGGGGGAACCTCATTGAAACGGGTTCTGAGAATGTCTTTGACCTGTCGCAAGACCTCCTTGTTTCGAGGAAGAATGTCATCATAGATTCGCCGGATACGAAGCATGGAATCACCTCCTTTGGATTGAGATTCCGTTCATTGCAATGCTTTCAATGGCATGAACAAAGGTCGATCCGGATCGATGGACTGCCGCGGCAAACCCGGCATCCGGAGAAAGACAGGGGTTGGCGTTGATTTCGAGAATCCATGGACGACCCTGTGGATCCACGCGAAAATCGATGCGGGCATACCCCTTTAATCCAAAGACCTCCCAGCAACGTAAAGCCAGATTTTTAAGCTGTTGAAGAAGGGTTGCGTCGGATGAGGGAAAGTCGAACCGTCTGGGAGTGTGATGATATTCGTAGGACGAGCTATCCCACTTTGCCCGGTATCCCACGATGGTCAGTTTTTGTGTACCGTAGTTCTCGAAAATAATCTCCGCCGGTGGAAGCACTTGGATCCCCTCGGCTCCTTCGAGAATTGAGAGATTGAATTCCCGTCCTTCGACAAACACTTCGGCAAAGCAGCTCCCCCCAAGTTTCGGGGCTCTCTCTTTAAGAATTTGATATAAGGTCTCAAGGCCTTTATTTTCAACGGGTTCATCATCGTCCAATCCCAGGGAACCATGCTCCCATGTCGATTTTACCAGCCAGCGTTGTTTTTCCGCTGAGAACAATTTTTTGTTAACAAACGGCAAGTCGCAAGGACTGGGGCCGATCCACTCCGGCGTGGGGAGTCCTGCCAAGACCATTCGTTCCTTTGCCAGCCCCTTGTGGGAGGTAACAAAAATGGACTCTGTGCACGATCCGGTGTAACATATCCCCATGGCATCCAGAAGACCCGGAAACAAATGGATCAACCGGCCTTGGCCATCCAGAGATTCCACCAGATTAAATACCAACCGGGGTTCATAGGCCAGCAGCCGGTCTTTTATGTTTAAAAGATCCAGGGTGCACGGCATCTGAACGGCGTCGTGGCCCAGTTCTTTCAATGATTGGGAGACGGCCTCTGCCTGGACCAGGACATCCTGTTCATCCGGGGGGTCCTCGGGTCCTGTCGCGTTGTGAACGACGGCAATTCGCATCAGATTTCTTTCCTTTTTGGTGGTTCAAACCGGTCGATTCTCTTTAAGGCCGATGCAAGAATGCGTTCAATCAAGACCTCATAAGAAAGGGGAATTTCTTTGCAGATAATCGGTAGATCCGAGTGGTCCGGATGCAATCCGGCCAGGGGATTGACCTCCAAAAAATAAGGTAGACCGGCCTCATCGCACCGAATATCCACGCGACCTGCATCCCGGCAGCCCAAAACCTGCCAGGCATTGATGGCGATGTCTTCAGCTTTTTGGATCAGCGGTTCTTCTAAAGGTCGAACCGAACGATATTCAACCAGTTCTTCGCAACGCTCTTTGTTGACGTAAGAGTATACCCCGGCTTCGGCTCCGGCCAGCAAGATCACTTCAATGGTGCCTAAGACTTCGGCATCCGCTCCTGTTCCGATAATTCCAATGGTAAATTCTCTTCCGGAAAGGTAACGTTCCACCAGAACCGGTTGGTTGTAAGTATGTCCCATGGCCGCACAGGCCGAAGCCAGGTCGCGATGGTGATGAAGAATTGAATGAGGGCTTACCCCTTTTCCGGTACCTTCGGCCACCGGCTTGATAAAATAAGGCGCCGGAAAGGTTATTAACTTTTCGTCACCCTCTTTTTCAACCACCCAAAAATCGGATGTGGGAATCTTGGCATCCCGAATGACCCGTTTGGTCAACCCCTTGTGAAGGGTCAGGCTCATGACCAGAGGATCCGAGAAAGTGTAGGGAATGTTGTATACGTCCAGAATCGCCGGTACCTGAGCCTCCCGACCGATACCGTTTAACCCCTCGGCAATGTTAAAGACCAGGTCCCATCGGTTTCCCCGGGCCAGTTGTTCAATAAGCCTGTGGGCATTTCCTATGCGATCTGTTGCATGTCCCAGCCCCTTGATGGCGGTTTCAAGGGCGTCAATAGTATCTTCCCGGTCGAACTCGGCTGTTTCCAATTCGTTGTAACCGGCCGCCAGATAGTCGGCACGCAGATCATAGGTCAAACCGATCTTCATTACGATAAATCTCCTTTTTCCATAATTTCCTGGTAGAGCTGGTGATGCCAATGCTCGGCTTCGCCCTGGCAAAAACCTTGAATCGTTTGTTCCAGGTGCCTGCCGGGCGGCAACAAGTGTACGGGGCATTCCGGCGCCAGGTCCGAATAGAAGCCCTGCGCGTTATAAAGATGAGGGTGCAACCGACAAACCAGAGGACGAACGGCCAACGGAAGGGTACACCCCGTGGTGCTCAAAAACAGGCACCTGCCTGAAGATTCCCGTTTGACGACACGGCGCGTTCCATCGGGTCGAAACACCTGGCGATCCCACTGGGGATCATCGGATTGATCCCTGTACGCTTCTGTAGAGCAACGGCGAAATTCATAGAAATCGTGCTTTGTTGTAAAATGGAAGATCCGGCGCACATCTTCCATTGTTACAAAAATATCCGTCTCAACGCAACAGGTTTTACCTTGCTGAGCACAAAGGGTACATAGAACAACATGATCGGTCATATCGATTCACCTTCCTACGGCTTGAAAAAAAACATGATTCATGGAGCGATCCGAAAGAAAGAAACGCCCAACCCATCAAATAAATAACGCTCTAAATACAAAAGACTTGCCAGCGGCAAGCCTTGAAACCTTCATTATCGCATAGTCATTCGCTATAGCGCGACCGTCAGATGCCGGCTGCATTCGGGGGAACACTTAAAGATGTCCCCCCTTACAGTGGGGCACTAACGAAAGAACGATTACGTTTGAATGTCATGGAAAATGGTGTCTATTCCACTGTAATTCCCTCAACGTTTTCATGGATCACAGGGCTGTGCGCAAACGACGGGGATATGCAATGCTGCGGGTCCGGATACGTAAAGGTTTTTCCTTCATAGTTGCGCAGAAACCACTCCGAACTGTCGCGACCCGTGACATACTCGGGCATTACAGGGATCTTGCCTCCTCCTCCGGGAGCATCGATCACAAAGGTGGGGACGGCATAGCCGCTGGTAAAACCCCTCAATCCTCTGATGATTTCCAAGCCTTTCTCTACGGATGTGCGAAAGTGCGAAGATCCTGAAATGGGATCGCACTGGTAAAGATAATAGGGTCTCACTCTCATCTTCAGCAAGTGATGCATCAGTTCCGTCATGGTATCGACGGTGTCGTTAATCCCCGCCAAAAGCACCGTCTGGGAGTTCAGAGGGATGCCGGCATCCGCCAGCATGGCACAGGCACGATAGGCTTCCGGTGTGCATTCATCCGGATGGGTGAAATGAAGGCTCATCCATATCGGATGATGCCGTCTAAGCATTCGAACCAACTGAGGCGTGATACGCTGGGGCAAAACAGCCGGAACTTTCGTTCCGATGCGCACAATCTCCACATGGGGGATCTGCCGCAGCTTTGATAGAATCCAATTGAGGCGATCATCGCTCAACGTCAGCGGATCTCCTCCGGAAATGAGAACGTCCCGGATTTGAGTGTCGGCCCGGATATAGTCCATGACTTTTTCCAGGCGATTTCGGGAAGGGTACAATCTGCCATGCCCGACAACCCGAGATCGTGTGCAATACCGGCAGTAGGTGGAACAAAAATCGTGAGCGAGAAAAAGAACTCTGTCCGGGTATCGATGGACAAGCCCCGGTACAGGACTCTGACGATCTTCGCAAAGGGGATCGTCGGCTTCTTCAGATGCTTTAAAAAATTCATGGACAGTCGGAACCACCGTTCGTCTCAAAGGAGAATCGGGGTCATCCCGGGAGATAAGGCTCATATAATAGGGCGTTATCCCCAACGGCAGTTTGACCGACAAATTCCCCAAAGCGTCGGTTTCCTCTGTGGAAAGGTTTAAAAACCGATGAAGCTGAAGGAGCGTATGTATTCGATGATTGATCTGCCAATGCCAGTTGTTCCATTCCTTGTCATTTGCATTTGGAAAGAACTTGCGTCGGAATTCCTTGGTTTTACTGGATGTTCTTGGTTGTCGTCTGACGGCGAAGGGTAAAACAACCGCCGTTTGCCGGGAGGTAAAAATTTCTTTGGGTCTGGGGTGCAGGTTGGTTAATGAGATAAGTCTACCTGGAGGTTCTTCACAGTCCTCCTGAATTTCATCTTTGGCCGCATCATTACTATAACATTGTATCAGCGATGTTCCATCATCCATTTCTTGTGTCTCCTATAATAAGAAGTTAAAAAATATAAAACACACTCTAATTACATCTAAGAAAAAATCAAGCGATTTTTTTCATCTTATAAAAAAATATTTTTTAAGACGCCCTTAACGAACGGTTAGCAGAAAAGAATCGTTTTCATTCGATTCCGATATAATCTATCGGCCAAAAAATTTGTTTATTGAGAAAAAATGATGTGGATGAGAGGAAGACCGTACAAATACTCTAGCTCACTTTAGGCACTTCAAACTTCAAACTTTTGGACTTCAGCTTATCCGAAATAGTGATTCTGATTAAATGAGTTCCAGTATTTATGAATTAGGGCACTTAGCTTGGAAATAAATACAGAATTTGGGAATCTTTAAGCATCCGGCATCGGATTTGCGCTAAGTTGTCCGCAAGCCGCGGAAATGTCTTGTCCCTTGCTGTGCCGAATAATGGCCGTATAATTATTTTTATTCAAAATGTCTTTGAAATGAAGGATCACAGATTCTTCCGGACATTCAAATTTACTCTCTTGGTAGGTGTTAAAAGGGATAAGATTAATTTTGGCCCGAATGGGCCTCAGCAATCTGGACAGGCGTTTTGCGTCTTCTTCAGAATCATTGATCCCTTTTATCAGAATATATTCAAACGTGATTTTTCGGCGGGGCATTAGAGGATAACTGGCACAGGCATTGAGAAGGCTTTCTATAGGGTATTTTCGATTGATGGGCATCAGCATATCGCGGGTTTTGTTTTCTGTGGCGTTTAATGATATGGCCAGATTAACCGTTGTTTCACGCCCCAAATCGGAAAGCCTCGGAACAAGACCTGATGTCGAAACGGTCACTCTTCGGCTTGAAAATCCGAGTCCGACGATCTTGTCGGTAATGATATGAATTGCATCGACAACATTGTCAAAATTGGCCAGAGGCTCTCCCATTCCCATCATAACAATGTTGGTGAGACGTTTTGACCCGCCGATATCGTATGCAACATCGCGAACCTGAGCAATGATTTCGCCTTTTGTGAGATTTCTTAGAAAACCCCCTTTTGCAGTAAGACAAAATAGGCAACCATGTGCACAGCCGACCTGACTGGATATGCAGAGGGTGTAATGATCCTTTTCCGGAATAAGTACACTTTCGACATATTTGCCATCGCTGAGTTTAAAAAGATACTTCTTCGAACCATCCTGTGATGTTTCGACGCGTGCCTTTTCAAGCCGATGGATATAAAAATGTTTCGAAAGTCGCTTTCTGATTTCCTTTTTAACATCGGTCATCACGTCAAATGTGTCTGCCTGTCGAAGATAGATCCATTTTAGGATCTGGCTGGCACGATAAGACTTGATATCCCTGTATTTGAGCCATAAAATAAGCTCATCCCTGGTGAGTTCTTTGATGTCTGTTTTTTGTAATATTGTATTCATTGATGATGTTGGTCCGGTTTCAGGAGCCCTTTATTGTAAACATTTATTTCTCAGCCTCCGGCCTCACTTCCAGTCTCTACGAGACTGCAGCTCGGAGAGAGCGGAATGAATATTTTTTTTAAAAAAGTGTGTACTGTTTGAGTGGTTTAGGGATCGTTAGAAAGAACAGGCGCATACCGAAACATTTCAAGGATAAGAAAGTGTTTGTTTCGAGACGAACCCATTGTTATTATATGAAAATATGTTCTTTCTTTACGATCCTTTGACCACGAGTTTACACAGTTTGAAAAAAAATATTATTCATGGAGCGATTTGATAAATAAAAACTCCCCGACCCCTTATATAGTTTAGTAAAATCGTATTATGATTCTATTAAATCTTGACATAGCATTATTTTACGATTACATTCAAGGTTTTTAAAATTCAGATTTTATTGGTACTTTTATGTTTGATAATTTAAGCGACAAGCTGAATGCCGTATTTAAAAAGCTCAAGGGGCACGGCAAATTAACGGAAAAGAATATCGAAGAAGGACTTCGGGAAGTCCGGATGGCACTTCTCGAGGCCGATGTTCACTTTAAGGTCGTAAAAAGTTTTATCAGCGGTATTAAAGAGCGCTCACTTGGCCAGGAAGTTATGTCAAGCTTGACTCCCGGTCAGCAGGTCATAAAAATCGTCAATGATGAACTGACAGAACTCATGGGGGGCAAGCTCGAAGACTTGAACCTCTCCGGTTCTGTGCCTGTATCGATAATGTTGGTTGGGCTGCAGGGATCCGGTAAAACAACAACCGCTGGAAAGCTCGCCGTTTTTTTGCGAAAAAGGGGAAGAAAGCCATATCTGGTCCCGGCAGATGTTTACCGTCCCGCCGCCATTGATCAGTTAAAAAAGCTGGGTGAGCAATTGTCTGTTCCGGTATTTCCTTCCAGTTTGGAAATGGATCCGGTTCAAATTTGCCAGGAAGCCAGAACAACGGCACACCAGACCGGATGCGATACCATATTAATTGATACGGCTGGCCGTTTGCATATCGATGAAGGGTTGATGGACGAGCTTTGCCGCATCAAAGATGCGGTAAACCCCGCTGATATCCTTCTTGTGGCCGACGCCATGACAGGTCAGGATGCCGTAAATATTGCCAAGTCATTCAACAATACCCTTGATATCGGTGGTGTTGTCCTCTCAAAGATGGATGGCGATGCGCGTGGCGGAGCAGCCCTGTCTATCAAATCCATAACCAACAAACCCATAAAATTTGTTGGTGTTGGTGAAAAACTGAGTGATCTTGAACCGTTTCACCCTGACAGGATGTCTTCCAGGATTCTTGGAATGGGTGATATTCTTACCATAATAGAAAAAGCTCAGTCTGTCGTTGACGAGAAGAAAGCGGCTGAACTCGAAAAAAAATTAAGAAAAAATGCGTTTACACTGGAAGATTTTCGTGATCAAATGGTTCAAGTCAGGAAAATGGGTTCTATGTCGGAAATAATTAAAATGATTCCCGGCATGAACAAGATGAAGCAACTCAAAAATTTGGAAGTTGACGATAAAGAGCTGATTAAGATCGAAGCGATTATAAACTCTATGACACCACAGGAACGGCGTCAGCATACCTTAATCAAAGGAAGCCGCCGTAAAAGAATTGCCAAAGGAAGCGGAACCAGTGTACAGGATATAAATAATTTGCTTAAGAATTATAATCAGGTTATGAAAATGATTAAAAAGATAAACAAAGGCGGCATTCGCGGGTTTGGCGCGGGTATGCCGTCGTTTTGAAGGAGAAATTTATATGTCAGTTAAAATTAGGTTGGCCAGGCACGGCGCAAAAAAAAGACCCTTTTATCGGATTGTTGTGGCTGATAGTAAGTCCCCTCGTGATGGTAGATTCCTGGAAAACGTCGGTACATACAATCCGGTGTTAGATCCGGCTGAGGTTGTTTTAAAAAAAGAGAGAATTAAGTACTGGATTGATCAAGGCGCAATTCTTACAGACACTGTAAAAAGCCTTTTGAAAAAAGAAGGTTTTTTTGCTAAACTTGCATAGTATCTTTACCTCTAACGCTCATA
>JAHECI010000329.1 GCA_024641825.1 Desulfobacterales bacterium
GTTGTTGACCCTTTTTGTTTAAAAAATGATAAATTAGCATGGGTCCCATTCCTTTGGGTCAGGATGGTTAATTCGATCGTCTCGGCTTTAATCTTCTATCGAACCCGCTTCTCCGCTCCTTGCCGGATCTACGCTCGGGAATATGCATGGTATAGGAGAATTGTCGACGATCAACTCCCAAACGCCGTTCGGCATTGTCTTTGCTAAATGATGTCATAAATTTACAAATATTATAGAAACTCTTTTCCTATCCAAGGATTTGAAAAAAAGTGGTTTCGTGTCCGTCCCGTCCCCAAGCATCGCATTCGATTTGAAAATTTATGGAACACTCTTTTGGGAATAATTAATAATCATATCATGAAGTTGTAATTTATTGGTGTCAAGCTAAATTATATATAAATTATATATAATTTAGTTGAATTAGAACATATTGTGGATTATTAGAAGAAATTACCATATATTGTGCATTGAAAAATCCATAAGCCGTATAATTTCGAACGGTTCTACGCCAACGTCGGTTTAGGTACCTTTGAACAGGCGCCCCCGAGATTTGAAAAAGTCACCCAATTTAGATGCAACGGGGCGTCGCCTCGATTTCAATTTGCCGGGGGCTGGTGTCCAGAGGGTCATCAGGCCGGAAATGGGTTTGACAAAACGCAAATAAAACCATATTCCTTTTTGGTTAGAAGAAAAATTCTGTTTATATGATTTCTGGGGAAGTAATTGGGGAGCATAAAGGGGGAGGGGGCATCGGCAACGCTCTAAAGTTACCAAAAAGATGGCGGAAGTGCATGGGAATCGAACCCACCCGGGACGGTTTTAGCGCCCCACACCGGATTTGAAGTCCGGGAGCCTCACCAGTAAGCTGCGCACTTCCGTTCTGAAACCGAACCGTATCATAATATGTATTGATTTTTTGTCAACGTTTTTGTGTGGCAAAAAGCGTATCGAAAGGTGGAGACGAAAATATGGTCAATAAAGAACGATTGGCGGAGACTTTTAAATTTCTCGTTCAAATCGATAGTGTCTCAAGAGAAGAAGGGGCCCTGGCCGGTGAAATCAGGAAAATACTTGATTCCATGGGTGCAGAGACATTTGTTGACAGTGCCGGTGATGCCACCGGCGGCAACACGGGAAATCTTATTGCCAGATTTCCGGGGAATGTTCAGGCGCCACCGCTTCTGCTTAACGCTCATATGGATACCGTAGAGCCCGGAAAAGGCATCACCGCTGTTCTGGAAAAGGGAACCTTTACCAGTGACGGAACGACAATTCTGGGGGCGGACGATAAGAGTGCCATTGCCATTCTATTGGAGACCCTGACAATTCTGAAGGAAAACGCGCTCTCGTACGGTCCCATTGAGCTTGTCCTTACCGTTTGTGAGGAGATTGGTCTTCTGGGTGCCAAACATCTTGATTTAAGCCTCCTCACCGCTGAGTACGGTTATGCTCTGGATGCCACCGACACGGAAGGCATTGTTACCCGAGCGCCGTCTGCCAATCGTGTCGAGTTCGAAATTCATGGGAAAGACGCCCATGCCGGTGCTGCGCCTGAAAAGGGTATCAATGCCATTTTACTGGCAAGCAAAGCCATCGCTGAACTGGAGCTGGGGCGGATCGACCATGAGACAACATGCAACATCGGTATCATCGAAGGCGGCATCGCCATCAACATCGTACCCAACCTCGTAAGGGTCAAGGGTGAGGTGAGAAGCCATGATGAAGAAAAACTTCATAAAGTTACCGACCGAATGGTATCGACCTTCAAGGACGTTGTTGAAAATTATAAAAGCAACCCAGCCGCTGACGGTCTTCCTCGACTTGAAATTAACATTGAAAAAGATTTTTCCCGCACCCACATTCAAGACGATCATCCGGTTGTAAAACTCGCCAGGAAAGCGGCTGAAAACCTGGGGAGAAAAATGGTGACAAAGACAACCGGCGGTGGTGCTGATGCAAATGTATTCTTTGAAAAGGGAATATTGACGGGGGTTCTGGGCACGGGTATGCGGGACATGCACACGGTACGGGAATCGGTAAAGCTCGACGATATGGTCCACACAACTGAACTTTTACTCGAGATCATCCGGCTTCAGGCCGTTGGCATCGGGGAAAGGGATTAACGGTGAAAACGGAAAAAAAACCATGATTGCTTATTTTGACTGTTTTTCCGGCATCAGCGGCGATATGACCCTGGGGGCATTTATAGATCTCGGAGTTCCCGTAAACTGGCTCAAAGATCGCCTGGAAAAGATACCCTTATCCGGTTTTGATCTTTCTGTTGCCACAGTATTCCGGAATGGGATTCAGGCTAAAAGCGTGGATGTCCGTGTCATAGACGAGGTCCATTCGAGGAATTATGCTCAAATAATATCCATGATAGAAAAAAGCTATCTGTCTCCGAATATCCAACAAATGAGTCTCGATATTTTTGAGAGGATCGCCGATGCCGAAGCTGCGATTCACGGATGTCCCAAAGAAAACGTCCATTTCCATGAAGTGGGTGGCATTGATGCTGTTGTCGATATCGTTGGCACGGCACTCTGTGTGGATTATTTGGGGATAACCCGGATAATATCCTCAAAGATTCCGTTGGGACGGGGTTTTGTTTCCTGTCAGCATGGAACCCTCCCGCTTCCTGCGCCGGCGACCCTTGGTATTCTTAAAGGGGTTCCGGTCTATGGCACCCAAATTCCCCAGGAGCTCGTCACGCCAACGGGTGCTGCCATCGTCGTCGCCCTTGCTGAATCTTTTGAAGAAATACCGGACATGATCATCGAAAAAACCGGTTACGGCGCCGGAAAACGTGAACTGAAACCGATACCGAATCTATTGAGGATCATTACCGGAAAAACATTTGATCATCAACAGGACGCGATTACAGTGGTCGAAACCTGCATCGACGATATGAACCCGGAAGTGTTTGGATTTCTAATGGATCGTCTGTTTGAAAAGGGTGCCCTGGATGTCTACTGGATTCCGATTTTCATGAAAAAAAACAGGCCCGGGACCATGGTTCAGGTTCTGTGTCCGGAAGGTTGCCGGGAAATAGTGATCGACTGCATCTTGTCGGAGACCACTTCTTTGGGCGTAAGATACTATGATGCCAAAAGACGTGTTCTGGATCGGGAATCCGTCCTCATGGAAACCGCCTACGGTGAAATAACGGTCAAACGGATTATCGCGCCGAATGGAAGTATTCGTTTGGCTCCTGAGTATGAGGTCTGCAGAAAGATCGCTCTTGAAAAGAACATCCCCATCAGGATCGTATACGATACGATTGTTCAATCGCTGCGCAGTCCAATTTAATAAGAATGATTTAAGGTTTCAAATGGAAGCGACGGGGAAGTGGAGGAGATGATGTTACAATACTATTTCTTGACAAAAAAGGAGTCAGGCTATAGAGACAAGCCATGAATTATAAACAGAAATCGGTCATGTTCTTTGCGACCGGCTGTTTTATTGGGAACATCTCTTTTGCTCCCGGAACTTTTGGATCGATTCTGGGACTCGCGCTTTGTTTTTTTCTTTCTAAAATCGAATTTGCGATGGCTGTCGGCCTAACCATATTGTTTGTTTTTTTTGCCATATGGATGGCTCACGAGGCAGAAATAATACATAAAACAGAAGACCCGGGGTGTATCGTCATCGATGAAATGGCAGGCATGGTGGTGACCCTCATCGGCCTGCCGTTTAATATGATTTCCGTTTTAACAGGTTTTTTAATATTCAGGATTCTGGATATTTGGAAACCGTATCCGATTCGATGGTTCGAAAGAAAATTATCCGGTGGTGTCGGCATTGTCATGGACGATATCGTGGCGGGCATTTTAGGGAATATTATTTTAAGAGTTTCATTTGGCGTATTTAAAGTCTTTTAAAAACAAAATATTACCGATGAAACCTAATTTGATACTTGAATATTAAAAAGGCATTTTTACGAAGTTTAATT
>JAHECI010000043.1 GCA_024641825.1 Desulfobacterales bacterium
GAAGCCCGAGGGTTTTTAATATTTGTTCGGCATTGCTTAAGAGGGTCTCGAGGGCGTCATAAGACGTCTCCGGTCGGGTGAACTTCACCAGCTCGACCTTGTTGAACTGATGCTGCCGGATCAAGCCCCGGGTATCCTTGCCATAGGAACCTGCTTCCGAACGAAAACACGGGGTATACGCCGTATAGAGAATCGGCAACATGTCTTCATCCAGAACTTCACCTTTATGGATATTGGTCACAGGGACTTCCGCCGTCGGAACCATAAAATAATCCCACCCTTCCAGCTTGAAAAGGTCCTCCTCGAATTTCGGCAACTGACCGGTGTTGGTCATACTGTCCCGGTTTACCATAAAAGGGGGGAGTATTTCTTTATAACCGTGGTCAATGGTATGGATGTCCAGCATAAAATTAATCAGCGCCCTTTCCAGCCTTGCACCGGTCCCCAGATAGAGTGGAAAACGTGCGCCGGTAATTTTGGATGCTGTTTCAAAATCCAATATCCTAAGGTTTTCGCCCAAAGTCCAGTGAGGCAGCGGCTCGAAATCGAAATCCGGGGGCGTGCCCGTCTTTTTTAGAACCGGATTTTCAGAACTGTCCTTGCCGATGGGAACGGACGCGTGGGGCAAATTGGGCAACCCGAAAAGAATCTGGTTTATCTTTTCTTCATTTTCGGTCAAATGAAGTTCCAGGGTTTTGATTCTCCCCCCGACTTCCCGCATCTCGATCACAAGATCGTCCGCATCTTCACCGTTTTTTTTCAGGGCAGCGATCTTCTCGGTGACAACATTCCGGCGATGTCTTAAATTCTCGATCTCCAGCAGGAGAGACTTGCGTTGGGCATCAGAATCTTTAAACGTTTCCAGGTCCGCGGTTTCCCCTCGGTTTGCCAGCGAGGCTTCTATTTTTTCCAGATTTTGTCTTACAAACTTGATTTCCAGCATATCGGTTTTAATATTCCTTTAAATCTTAATTCGGTTTGTCCAAAGGACGTTTCATAACCCAAATTTTTAACGCTTTCTTCACACCTGAATCGGATTTCCGCTACCGGTATTATCGACAGCCTGATTTGGAAAAAAATTCTTCTGGCTTGTAACACGGGCAAGCCATATAGTCAATGATTATTATAAGTTGACATTGTTCATAAAATTTGTATACAATAAAAAACATTCAAATCGTTTGCGCGGGGGAAAGTATTTATGGAGGAAATTCGAGAAACAAAAGATGAAATACGCAGCAATATTGTAAAGGCGGTTGCCGCACTTTCAGCCAAAGAACTTGAAGCAAAAACAACCAGAATAGAAAATCGGCTCTTTGAATTCGCCAATTTTCTGGAAGCGAACATTGCGTTACTCTATATCTCCAGCAGCTGTGAAGTTAACAGTCTGGAAATTATAAAAAGATGCTTCAATTACAACAAAATCGTTATTCTTCCTGCTTTTGACCCCATAAAACATAAAATGAAATTGATGAAAGTCGACAATGTCGACGCGGATTTGACGCTGGGTCCCAGAGGCATCTTGGAACCGGATCCCGGCCAGTGCAACGTCGTGCCCATCGAATGTATCGACATTGCAATTATCCCGGGCATCGCTTTTGATGAAAAGGGCGGAAGAATCGGAACCGGCGACGGATATTATGACCGGCTTATTCCAAACCTCTCCATTACCACAAGAAAAGTTGCCTTATCGTTAGAAGAGCAGATCATTCCACAAATACAAATGGAAGCCCACGACAAGTATGTGGACATCATTATTACAGATAAACGGATTATCTATAAAATATAACCCCGCGAAGCGCCCCGGCTGCTCAACGTCTTGCGCTCAATATTTTTTCCAGCTTCTGAAGATTCTCTTCCTGACCCACGGCGATGACGGTGTCGCCGGCCTCGATAACCGTCTCAAATGAGGGATTGAACAACATGCTCTCGTCCGGTTTTTTTATGGCGATGATGATCAGATTAAATCGCTGCCGGATACCGGAATCCTTCAGCATCAAATTGACCAGGCTGGACGAAGGATTGACCGGTATCTCTTCCATTTGAATATCTTTCCGTTTTTGAGTAAAGGCAAAATCCAGAAAATTTGTCACTGTCGGACGAATGATCCGCTGGGCCATACTCACAGCCCCCATGTCATAGGGCGATTCCACCCTGTTGGCACCTGCAGCCAGAATTTTAGACTTTGTTTCGTTGTGGGAGGCCCTTGCCATGATAAAAATATCTGGATTAAGTTGCCTGGCGCTCAGGACCAGGAACACATTGTCCGTATCGGTCGCCAGGACTGCAACCAGACCTTTAGCCCTTTTTATTCCCGCCCTGAGCAAAACCGTCTCATCTGAGGCATCACCGGACAAATAAATAATTTTATCATTATCCATGACCGAGATGAGGTCCTGGTTCTTCTCGATAACCACCAGGTCCACCGGCTTTTCTGCCAACATCTTGCACAGAATTCTTCCGATACGCCCATATCCGCAAACAATATAATGATTGTGCATTCGATCTATCTTTTTGTCCAAGCTTCTTCTCCCCAATATGGTTCTAATTTGGCCTTCGACCACAAACTGGACGACGGCACCGGCAATATACAAAAAATAAACCACACCGATGACGATAAAGAAAATCGTGAAAATTCGACCCAAATCGGACACTTCGTGGACTTCACCGTATCCCACAGTGGTGAACGTGGTCACCGTCATATACAATGCATCTAAAAAATTCCAGTCTTCGATGGTCATATATCCGGTGACACCGAACATAATAATGAGTATTAAAAGGAAAACACATAATCTCAAATGTTTAATGCTCTTCATGCCGTTGTTTTGTCCGATTCTATCCAGGAATTTACACAATATTCGGAAATGCCTCCCATAATTTCCTTTTGGGGCACATGTTGGGAAGTATCTCCTGCCACGATCCACAGATTATGTGACATTGTGATGAAAAATCAAGCGCTTTATTTCTTTATTTAAAAAGGTTTCGGGACTTTTTAATGATAAGACCGTATCCATGGCAAGTTAAAATTACGGACGAAAATGCGCATCGGACAAGAAATAAAGGGTTTTTGGGAAACCTTCTGTGAGTCGATTCTAAATTCTTGACGTAACCCCTCAAAGTTGATAGAAATTCCAAATATTGCCATGTCGACCTCAACCGACGTATGCCCGTGGCATTTGCGAAATAAAATAAACGGGTTTTGAAGCCCTACAGCGAGATCATTTTGAAAAACGTTCTTTGAAATGGACTCCAGCAAAGTGACGCGGAAAAAATGTAACCCTCCAGATTAATTATAGGTTTATTATTTTGAATGAAAATTCCTTAAAGTATGAACGCCAGCGCGAAGAGATGGTCCGGAAGCAGATTGAAGCACGCGGCGTTGCCGATCCATTCGTCCTGGCCGCCATGCGCAGGGTTCCCCGGCACCTTTTTGTGAGTGAAGCTTTAAGAGATCAGGCCTACGGTGACTTTCCCCTCCCCATCGGAGAGCAGCAGACCATTTCACAGCCATATATCGTAGCGGAGATGACCCAGGCACTGCAGCCCGGAAAAGACGACAGAATACTTGAAATCGGAACAGGATCGGGGTACCAGGCTGCTGTTTTAGCGGAAATTGTTTTCCGTGTTTATACCATCGAGAAAATACATGCGCTCCATATAAAAACTCGCAAGCTTTTTGATTCGCTTCATTACCACAATATCGTCACCAAATATTCCGACGGCACTACCGGCTGGGCCGACGAAAGCCCTTTTGACGGCATTATTGTTACCGCCGGTTCTCCGAGCATTCCGACACCTTTGGTGAGCCAGCTCGCTGTGGGGGGACGTATGATAATACCCGTTGGAGACCAGTATTCCCAAGAACTCATAAAACTTTACAAGGATGAAAACGGCATTCACAAGACCAATTTGGGGGGATGCAGATTTGTCAAACTTGTGGGTGAACATGGATGGAGACCGTAATTCATGCTTCGTCGACTTTACGACTGGGTGCTCCACTGGGCAGAAACGCCCTATGGATCATGGGCCTTATTTTTTCTGGCTTTCAGTGAATCCTCTTTTTTCCCGATTCCTCCGGATATACTGCTGATCGCGCTGGCGGTATCCATACCCAAAAAATCTTTGAAATATGCATTGATATGTTCTGCGGGGTCCGTCCTCGGGGGCTGCTTCGGCTATCTGATCGGCTGGCAGTTTATGGCTTCTGTTGGTAACCGGATCGTAGACTTTTACGGCCTGACCCCAAAGGTTGAATACATCGAAATTCTCTACAATAAATATGATGCCTGGGCTGTGGGCATCGCGGGTTTTACGCCGATTCCCTACAAAGTATTTACCATTGCGGCCGGGGCATTTAAAATCAATTTCTCCGTATTTGTCATGGCATCCTTGGTGTCCCGGTCTGCGCGCTTTTTTCTGGTGGGGGGGCTCATTTACATGTTCGGCCCGAGCATTCAGTCTTTTATCGATAAATACTTTAACATTCTTGCCACAGCATTTACAGTTCTTCTGATTACAGGATTTATAATCATTAAATACCTGTTGTAAAATCCGGGATGCTTTTGACCCCGTTTCATGGAAATCATCCGGCCTGAGCCAGCGTAACACCCCAGAAGTCAAATGACGTTTTAAGGACCCCGCACAACGAAAAAGTATATTTTAACATTGACAAAAATACCACATAGTGGCAATTATTAAGGGATTTCAATTTCTGAAAAAAAGACAGAAAATCCACCCGAACGTTTCCCTATAACCGGGAAACGTTCCTGAAATTTTTAAATAAGCGGGTTGTACCATGAAAATTATTTCCATCGCTGTAAGCAAGAAAAAAGGAACACGAAAGGTTCAAATCCAGCAAGCCAGTATTATCAAAAATCATGGACTCGAAGGAGACGCCCATGCCGGTCCGTGGCATCGGCAGGTGAGTTTTTTGGCCGGGGAAAGCATTGAAACAGCGCGTAATAACGGCCTTGAGGTTACCTTTGGCGATTTTGCCGAAAATATCGCAACATCCGGTGTCGATTGGAAAAATTTACCGGTGGGAACCCGTGTGAAACTCGGGGAATCGGCCGAGGTTGAAATTTCCCAAATCGGTAAAGAATGCCATAACCGGTGTGCCATATATTACCAGGCCGGAGACTGTATCATGCCAAAAGAAGGGGTCTTTGCCCGGGTCATTGTGGGGGGCAAAATCCGCTGCGGAGACACCATCGAACCGCTGCTCCCGGACCGGGTAAAAAAACCCCGAGGAAACGTGTCGTGATCGAAGCGCGATGAACCGAAAAACGTTTCTTGCAAAGGACACTGTATATCTATCGATATAATACTGAATTGCGCCATAGCCTAACCCGCCGCCGCTCTGGTGAGCTTCGGCGCGGTTCATCTCGCCTTTCATCCCTGCAGCCCCGTTGGGCGGGATTTCCGTTTCACTCCAACAAGCTGCAGGCGATTCAGGCGACGGCGAATAATTTGGAGATATGCCAATGAAAGAAAATATGAATACCCCGGAACCCTCCTGCAGGATCGATGCTGAATCGTTAACCAGATTCAAAGAGCAGCTTCCCGAGATTACCGAAACTATCATCGAAAGCTGCTATGATAAATCATGTTTTACCCATATCGACTATGAGCCGATTCCTTCCGAAGGGTATGTGGTCGATATTATAAACAAATTAAAGGAAATCCTTTTCCCCGGCTTCTTTACTCGGGATAAAATCGATCCAATCAATTTAAAATACTATATGGGCCAGTCGGTGTCGGTTCTGTTTGACATGCTTTCGGTTCAAATCGCCCACAGTATCCGGCATGACTGCTTCAGATATGACCTGCCGTGCAATGAATGCGAGGAGCAGGGACAGAAAGTTGCCCTTAACCTCCTTGAATCGATACCGTTGCTTCGAAAAATACTGGCAACGGATGTCCGGGCGGTCTATGAAGGAGACCCTGCAGCAAAAAGTCATGACGAGATTATTTTCAGCTATCCCGGTATCTTTGCCGTCACCGTATACCGGGTGGCCCATAAGCTTTTTGAGCTTCAGGTGCCCCTTTTACCCCGGATCATGACCGAACATGCCCACAGTTTGACCGGCATCGACATCCATCCCGGGGCCGACATCGGCGAGAGTTTTGTCATCGACCACGGAACCGGCGTGGTGATCGGCGAGACCACCGTGATCGGAAAAAACGTTCGAATCTATCAAGGGGTGACCCTCGGCGCCCTTTCACTTCCCAAAGGTGCCGGAGAACGGCTGAGAGGCCAAAAACGCCACCCCACCCTCGAAGACGATGTCATTGTGTACTCGGGCGCCACGATACTGGGTGGAAACACCGTCATTGGTGCACGATCCGTAATCGGGGGAAATGTCTGGATTACCGAATCTGTTCCACCGGATACCAAGGTAATTATGGAGACGCCCAAACTGGTATACAAGTAGCTTGCCGTGGGGTAGGTCTCCGATCAACATCGTAATTTTCACGAGGATCGACGTACCAGGAATCTTTACGTGAAATTCTGACTTGGGCAGGGGTAAAAAATGGGGGCAGATGCGATCCCCAACAGGACGGACCTACGCCCAGACAGAAGGGCGAAAATCCGTCCTGTTGGATATATGGATCATTACTTCTTGTCGAAGATTTTCGGCGGCTTCTGCGTGTCTCCCGTGGCATTGGGGAAATCTTTGGCCACATACGCCTTTTGGCCGGTCTCGATCAGGTGATTGGCCTCTTCCATAAAGTTAGAAAAACGCAGCTTGCACTCATAGAACCCGTGCCACCAGGCGTAGTCCGGGGCCATCATCATGACCCCCATGCGGGCACGTCGGCCCTCGTGATGCCATAGTTCATAGAACTCCACTTCGAGACGTTCGTCGAAAAATTTGGCCTTGTCGAGCAATCCTTTTTCATAAAGCTTGTCAAACGTTGCTTTGGCAGGTTTGAAGTAGACCTCGTTGTAGTCTTCCACGGTCTTGTCGAATCCGGTATAAAAATCGTTGATCCAAGAATCACCGTGGCAGGCGCGGCAGACATTCTTCATCTTTTCCCGCTCCACCGTCCAGTCGGTTCCCGAAGGAAAGGGCTTGAAATCCTGGGGCCGGACCGTCAGCGGTGCCTGGGTCTCCCAGGAGAGCCGCTCGGTGACGTCGTGGGTTCCCATGACCGTTCCGGAACCGGACATGTGGCAGGCCGCACAGGTGGGCGAACGATAATCCGTGCCCGGTGTCCAGGTGCCGGGGGCGGCATTGAAATTGTATTCGTCTTTATAGGCATGGTACATGGTTCCATGCTTGGACTCATTATAAATTTCGATTTGCGGATGGTCCGGTCCCAAATGACACTGGTCGCAGGCCTCGGGCATCCTCGCCTCGGCCACAGAAAAGCGATGCCGGGTATGGCAGGATGTGCACGATCCCTTACTCCCGTCAATATTCAATCTGCCGACACCGACATTGGGCCAGGTGGCGGGATCGATGGCGCCGTTTTCGTCAATCTCGATGACCGTTCCGTGGCAGTTTAAGCAACCGGTCTTTCGCTCGTTGTCCGAGTTCATGCCCTTGTTCAGCCAGGGGTCCAGCTTCCATATGATCTCTATGGTATTGGCATGCTTGCTTTTGCTGTACTGGGTCACCTCGTCGGGATGGCAGCGGGAGCAGTCCTTGGGAGTAACGATTGGGGCGATGGGCACCTTGTACTTCGGTTCTCCGTACGGAAGATCCTTTCGGCTGTAGTATTTTTCATGTGCTTTGGCCACATCGGTATCCCCGGGCTGGGCCAGATGGCAGTCCAGGCAGGTGATGTTGGCGTTGGCATGGCGGCTCCGGGCCCAGTCGTCGAACAGCCCGGGATTCGTGGCCTTGTGGCATTCGATACACGCCACCGCCTCGGGCGGAATGCTGCGTTCGATCCGGTACTCCTTCACCTTGGCGAAGTTCGGCTGAGCATCCGCCGGCCCCATGGCACCGAACAGCACCAGGCCGACGATCAACCATCCAACTGCAATGCATATAATTTTTTGCCCCATGGTGTTTCTCCTTTCAATAAAAAAGAGATGAAATACCCTTTTCATATCATTTGGTTACAATTTCCGAAGGCCCTTGGCCTGATAGGGAAGTCGCCGATACTGCTTGTACATGATCGACACACTCTCATTGTGAACCAGGTCGTAATGGCAGTCCACGCACTTTTTTTCGTAGCCCGGACGCGCATAGATCACCGACCGGTGTGCCAGCATGGCACCTCGCTTGTCCGGCATGGTCAGCAAGTTTCTATGGCACTTCTGGCACTGGGCGTTGTCAAAGGCATCGTACGCCGCATCCCGGTTTTTTTTACGGTCGTATTCCTCTATTAAAAAATGCTTCACCACGTCCTTGGCGCCGTGATAGGTTTTGGCAAAAAAGAAGTCGAAGGTCTTGTGGGGCGCCGGCAGGTGGCAATCCATGCAGTCGGCCACAAACCCTTGGGGATTGTTGACATGGGTGGAGGCTCGCCAGGCAATCACGGCCGGTTTGATCTCATGGCACAGGGCGCAAAAATCCGGGGTGGAGGTGCGTACCATGGTATAGTAAGTCATGCTGAACAGGGGGAAAGCAATTAAAAAACCGAATAAAACGAGAGACGCCCCTATGAAGTATTTTTTCATGGTGTCGCTTCCCTGTTGGGTGTATGATTTTGGAATTTAAACCGGCTTAGATGCAAAGGATCTCTGAAAGGTATCGATACTTATGTATAGCCCATACAATATCGAACCGTCAAGCGACAAAATCATATAAAGATGTAAGCATCGATTCGCAGAGATATTGAACCCCCATGGCCGGTGTATTTCCTGAAGCAGGCCACGGGGTCGGCCAAGGGGAAAAAATTGACAGCGTTCCCTGCCGGGAAGATTTCCCCCGGCCAGCGGCCGGAAATCTTCAATCCCGGTTTAGGTTGCGGCTTTCTTGTGATCCTTTCTTACAGAAGGGATAAGATTAAAATGTGCCACTAAAAAATCGGCTGCGCCTTTAATATCTTCTGCGGAAAATACCGGCACGCCAAAATCCATGGGAGCATCGCTGATAAAGGCAAGGAGGTTTTCATCGTTTTTGCACAAGGGTTCTGGGGTAATCTCCGGCCTGAAAATTTCAAGCTTGGGTTTGCGATCTTGTTTATATCCTTCGGTCAATATGATGTCCATGCCGTTGAAAAATGACACCAATTCATCGAGGCTGTGATCATATTCCACATCCATCACCACACCAATTCGATTCGGAGACGAAATAACGGTGGTCGATGCCCCGGCATGTTTATGCCGCCAGCTGTCTTTACCGGGTTTGTCCATCTCGAACCGACCATGGATGTCGTGTTTAATGGTGCCGATTTTCAGACCCCGATGGGTCATTTCTCGAATTATTTTTTCTAAAAACGTGGTCTTGCCTGTGCCTGAATTCCCCACCACGGAAACCACAGGCGGCGTTATTTTTTCCGAAAGTATTTTCATTATTCTATCACCAGTAATCGGCATGTTTAACAAATCATTTTCATCAACAATAAACCGGCGTGTATTTCGTATCAGGTTCCATCTGCAATACCCTTCCGTCCAACCCGTATCCGCCAGCGGAGACTATAATCGAAAGTTTGTCCAAGAACAACCACAAACTTGACAAAAAATATAAAATTGGCACGGGCCGGCCTTGGGTGCAAGGACTTTTTTTAATGACTTCTTAAAGGTTGAATGTATCATATTTCACAACCTCATTTCATAATCAATTCGCTTTAATTTCAGCCAATTTGACTCATCGTATCAAATGAAGTAATGTTATTTTTCAATTTATAATAAGGAATCCTGACCAAAGGAGAATGACGGATGTTTCAGAAAAAAGATTGGAAAAAACCGTTCGCACTTATCCTTTTGCTTGTGCTGCTCGGTGGTTACTATGACCAACTGGATGTCGAAATGAAAACCATGGTATTGCCTCTGGCGATTTTTATTGCTGCAGGGTTCGTTATTGCGCGGTTGAAGAAACTCGAATATGAAATACGTTCATCAAAAGTCACCGCCCAGAAAGCCGTTGTTCAGACCTTCAGCGTCATAGATGCCAACGGAAACGAACGTGTTTCCATTTCAGCAGCCTCTGATTCTGCGATAATGACTTTTTTTGATGAGGAATATGTTCCCCGAGCGACTCTGGAGCTATCGCAAGGACGACCGGACCTGAAACTGTTGGGAAACAAAGGAAGTGCAGGGATTGTGTTTGATGAAAAAGGCCTACCCAATATAATCTTAAAAGATGATATGGATAAGATCATTTGGTCCGCTTTGTAAAAAATGAAGATCATTGTAAAGGATACAAAGGAGACCTATCATGGATATGGAAATATTCGAGAAAATGGACGCACCGGAACTGAGGAAATATCTGGAATTTCTTCTCTGGCACTACCGGGTCGTTGATGCGTTCTGGTTTATCAATTTAACCGAACAGTTCGGCCAGGAAACCGCTGAAAATCTCAACGAAAAGGTGTGGGACCGTGTCTCGGCTATGGCGGCAAAAGACCTGGTCTCCCGATTTCAAATTCGGGAAAAAGGACTCAAAGGCTTTGTCAAAGCCCAGAAACTTTTCCCCTGGTGCATCCTCGTGGGATACCGGATTCAAGAATCCGACAATGAAGTTCTGATTTCCGTGCCCGCCTGCCCCACCCAGGAAGCCAGAATCAAACGGGGTTTGGGCGAATATGTGTGTAAGGAAATGCACCGAAAAGAATTCAACAGTTTTGCCCGGATGGTCGATGACCGTATACGGGTTGAGTGTCTTTTCGCACCGCCGGACCCGCATCCCGAAGACATGTTCTGCAAGTGGCGTTTCTATTTAGAACCGTAAGGTATAAACCTGCCGCGCTGATGGTTATTAAGATGGTACCGTCCTGGAATGGACGAATGAAGTTCTGGATATATCGGTCTGATATTTTTTGTTTGATCTTTAGATGGATCGACGTAATCATAGGATACGGACGCGTCACACCGACGTTTTACTGCAATTTACCGTGTTCGGCCAGATCTTCCATCCCGCTGAAGTCTAAAATTTTTATTTCCCGGCCCCTGGCCTCGATGAGATGCTGCTGGTTCATTTTCCCTATAATTCGCGACAGGGTTTCGGGGATGGTACCCAGAAGGCTGGCAAGCTGACCTTTTGAAATATTTAAGGTCACAGAATCGGGTCGCCCCTGTTCCTTTGTCAAATACAGGAGATATGAAGCCAGCCGGCCCGGAACTTCTTTTAGCGAAAGGTTTTCTATCTGGACGGTAAACTGACGCAAACGCATGGAAAGCACGGCAAGCATATTCAATGCAAGAGAAGGATTGCTGGATATCAGGTCCACAAACGCTTTCCGTGGAAAAAACAGAAGATGGCTTTTGAGGAGGGTCTGGGCGCTGGCCGGAAATTTCCGTCCGGAAAACACCGGAACTTCACCAAAGGGATTTCCGGCGCCGTAAATATGAAGAATATGTTCTTTGCCTTCGAACGAGACCTTATAAATTTTTACCTGGCCGTCAGCAACAATATAAAAACCGTTACAATCGTCTCCTTCTAAAAAAACCGTTTTGCCCTTATCATAAAATTTGTCCACGGCGATCTGCCGAATTTGGCTCAACTGATCTTCGGCCAGGCCGTTAAAAAGAGGCGCTTCTGCGATGATATGGAGAATCTTTTTCATAATTTTGGCTTTTCGTTAAAAAATTATCATTTTTTTTTGACTTAAGTCAAGGCATTGGGCCCATGTGTAATATATGATCCATATCAAAGGTTAGAGAACGATTTCAATATCCATCGACACCGATTCGTAAAAGACCCTCAACACGTCCGACAAGAGGCGGGCGTAATCAACCAAAAGGAGGCACACCATGTTTTGTTTTCAATGTGAACAGACGTCTAAAGGCGAAGGATGCACAAAGATCGGCGTATGCGGGAAAAAACCGGAGGTGGCAGCGCTCCAGGATCTTTTGATGTATGCGGTCAAAGGATTGTCTCTGGCGGCCGTTGCCGCTCGTAAAGCAGGGATACGCGACCCGAAAATCGACCATTTTGCTTGCGAAGCGATTTTTTCTACGTTGACAAACGTCGATTTCGATCCGAACCGATTTGTTCAACTGATCCATCAAACCGTTAAATTCAGAGACGAACTCAAGGCAAAGGTAACGGCGGCCGGCGGCGAGGCCGGTTTTCCGGACGGTCCTGCCAACTTTACGCCGGCGTCAACCCAAGACGGGCTTGTGGCCCAGGGAGAAACCGTCGGCGTCAAATCGGATCCGGACATCAATCCTGACATTCTTTCCCTCAGAGAGCTTCTGATATACGGCATCAAAGGGGTCGCGGCATATGCGGACCATGCAAAGATCCTTGGGAAAACCGATGACAGGATTTTCGATTTTATCCACGAAGCCATGGCCGCCAGTTTGAACACGGATCTTGGCGCAGACGATCTTGTGGGCCTGGTTTTAAAATGCGGCGAGATCAATCTTGTTGCCATGGAGATTCTGGATGCGGCAAACACGGGTGCCTACGGCCATCCGGTCCCGACATCCGTGCCTCTGGGCGCAAAAAAAGGAAAGGCCATTCTGGTTTCAGGGCATGACTTAAAAGATCTGGAAGACATCCTCAAGCAGACCCGGGGAAAGGGGATCAATGTCTATACACACGGTGAAATGCTCCCCTGCCATGGGTATCCGGAGCTGAAAAAATACGATCATTTTTACGGGCATTACGGCACGGCCTGGCAAAACCAGGCCAAAGAATTTGACGCATTTCCGGGTGCCATTCTAATGACCACCAACTGTATTCAGAAACCGAAAGATTCTTACCATGATAAAATTTTTACCACCGGCCTGGTGGGCTGGCCCGGCGTTGCCCACATCGGGGACAAGAATTTCGCGCCCGTGATCGAAAAAGCACTAGAACTCCCTGGATTTGCAGAAGATACCGAAGGCAAATCGGTGATGGTCGGATTTGCCAGAAATGCGGTCATGGGGGTTGCGGGTACGGTGATCGAAGCGGTCAAGAACAAGGCCATCCGCCATTTTTTCCTGGTGGCCGGATGCGACGGCGCCAAACCCGGACGGAATTATTATACCGAATTTGTGGAAAAAGTGCCCAAAGACTGCGTGGTCCTGACCCTTGCCTGCGGCAAGTTCCGTTTCTTTGATCAGGATTTGGGGGATATCGGCGGCATTCCGAGACTTCTCGACGTCGGCCAGTGCAACGACGCCTATTCCGCCGTCCAGATTGCAGTGGCCCTGGCAAATGCTTTTGAATGCGAGGTGAATGACCTTCCCCTGTCCATGGTGCTGTCCTGGTATGAGCAGAAAGCCTGTGCCATTCTGTTGAGCCTGCTTTATCTGGGCATCAAAGATATACGACTCGGGCCGAGCCTGCCGGCGTTTATTTCGCCGAACATCCTCAATGTTCTGGTGGAAAAGTTCAATATTATGCCGATACAGACACCGGATGAAGATCTAAAAGCAATTTTAGGATAATTCTTTCTCGACAGGATTCACAAGATGATTAGCATGTGTCTTGTGAATCCTGTAAAAAGAACGCCTCAATCAGAGGAGAAAAAAAATGAAATGCCCGGGACAGGACAGCCGATACTGGAAACCAGGTGCCATTTTCGAGGAAAAATGCCCGGAATGCGGTCATTTGGTTGAGTTTTTCAAGGACGATACCACTCGGAAGTGCCCCAAATGCGAGCATAAGTTCGCCAATCCCAAAATGGATTTCGGATGTGCTTCATACTGTCAGTATGCAAAAGAGTGCATCGGGGATCTGCCGCCGGAGCTTTTGGCCCAGAAGGAGGACCTTTTAAAAGACCGTATCGCCATAGAGATGAAGCGATATTTTAAAAGTGATTTCAAACGGATCGGCCATGCAACCCGGGTGGCGAGGTATGCCGAAAGAATCGGCAAAAACGAACGGGGCAACCTGGCGGTCATACTGGCGGCAGCGTATCTCCATGACATCGGCATCCATGAAGCCGAAAAAAAATATAACAGTACGGCGGCAAAATACCAGGAGCAGGAAGGGCCGCCCATTGCCAGATCCATCATGATCAAGCTGGGCGCAAAAGAAGCGTTGATCGAAGAGGTCTGTGATATCGTCGGACATCACCATCATCCCCGATCCGAAGAAACGCTGAATTTCAAGGTGCTGTACGATGCGGATCTCATTACCAACCTTGAAGAAAAACAGAAAGAAAACCCAACGGATCCAGACAGAATTTCCAGTATTATTGACACGTCTTTTTTAACCGATAGCGGTCGTGAAGAAGCAAGAAAGGTGTTGTTGAATTAATTTGTTTTATCGGCGAAATGGATTCGCATAGACGGATTCGTTTGACCCATAAAACCTATCATATAGAAGGGTTAATTATGAAAGCACTACGAAAAATAATCGAAATCGATGAAGAACTGTGTGACGGATGCGGCCAGTGTGTGCCCTCCTGCGCCGAAGGCGCCCTTGAAATTGTGGACGGCAAAGCGCGGATTGTTGCCGACAAACTGTGTGACGGGCTTGGGGCCTGTTTGGGGGAATGCCCCACCGGTGCCCTCAGGGTGATCGAACGGGAATCCGATGAGTTCGATGAAGACGCCGTCGAAGAACATCTGGCAAAACAAACAAAAGCTGCTCACAAAGCTCAACAGAATATGCCCTGCGGATGTCCGTCCACCCAAATCCAGACGTTTGTCCCCATTGAATCGCATCCGGAAACCCGGATTCCCAAAGTAACCGGTGCCCAAGGCGAGTCCGCCCTGTCGCACTGGCCGATTAAAATACGGCTCATTCCACCCAAAGCCCCGTTTCTTAAAGGTGCCGATCTTTTGGTCTTGGCGGATTGTGTTCCGGCAACGTTTCCAACTCTGAACCGGGATTTCATTAAAGGGAGAGTGGTGATGATGGGATGCCCCAAATTCGACGAGGCCCAAGATTACATCGAAAAATTCACTGAAATCTTCAAAATTGCGGGGATCAAAAGCATTACCAAT
>JAHECI010000330.1 GCA_024641825.1 Desulfobacterales bacterium
TTCCTAAAGCTCAGACCACCCCCCTCAAACAGATAAAAAAAATCCACGCGGTATGGTTAAGGGCTTTTCGGCAAAAGAATTTAGAAATCACGTCGCTTAAGTTTTTAAAACATCGCAGGGTCCCGTTGGTGATAGAAATCTGAGATCATTTATTAAATTACAAAAATAGTATTGATTTCCGAATCGAAAGGGTTTTAAATAAATAATCGGGTTTCGAAGCCGGATTTTTGCGCAAGGGCATCATATGGCGATGGCCTGCTTTCATCGAAATTCATTTAACTAAGGTTTTCGCAAGTAATATTTTTTTATTGATTCGGTTTGTTGGTTCAGATGGAAATCTAAAGAGTGTCCATCCACAATTGTAAGATGGGCAGGTTGCGTTTCCAATTCATAAATGAGTAAATTTTGTTCGGATCAAGGCCGCACAAGGGTTTTCGGCTGCGGCATACTTCCTGTATTCCGCTGTCGGAAACCCGCGGAGAACGCAGATCCGGGCAAAAAGGGCCATTTATGGATGGAAACTAACTATGAGATCAGGACTGTTTTAAAACCCACCCGGATCATACCAGGACCATATAAGGAGGAAAAATGGCGCATAACTTTAAAATGGTTGCCGTAATATTTATTGTCGGTGTTCTTTTTTTGTCGCCGATTCTAATCGCCGCTCCGGCGCACGCCGGATCGGATAGACTCGCAGAGGCCATTGCCCAAACCCCCCAGGGGACAAAGGCGGGAGAAATCAATCCTGAAGCAAAACCGGGATGGCTCGGGATTCCCGGGGCACCATCACCCAATTTGCTCATCGGCTTTTTCTGGGCCATTTGGGTGGGGTGGATTTTTTCCACGGTGGGCGCCTTTGGAGGGATCATGGCCGGTGTCGGACATATCACGGTTTTTGGATTGGCCAACTACGGTAAAACCTTTAAACAGACATCACCGATTCTGAACAAACTGATTGCCGACAGCATCCGGGTATCCAACCAGTGGTTGGTGGGGCTGAGCGCAGCCATCTCAAGCCTGAACTACTATAAGGCCGGCCGACTGGTGTTGCCCCTGGGCATCGCTCTGGCCATCGGTGCCGTCGGCGGGAGCATCGGCGTACCGATTTTGACCGCAGGCAAGATCTCGCTGAAGTCGTATATCGGTTACTTTGGGCTTTGCGTGTTTGCCGTTGCAGGGGTTTTGCTCTATGAAACGCTTCCGGCGGGGATGGCCAAACGGAAAGCCGCCACACAAGCAGCCAAAGCCTTTGAAAAAGGGGCCAAGGAAACAAAAAAACTCGGTGAAGCCAAAGATGTGGGGGTTAAAATAACACAGTTTGGTTTGGGAAAAGTGGTTTTTACCTTCTACGGTGTAGAATTTAGCTTCCACCCCATAATTCCGGTCATCGGCGGCCTTTTTATCGCTTCCGTCGCATCTTTCATCGGCGTGGGCGGGGGTTTTCTGTTCGTGCCGTTCCTGACATCCGTGGCGGGGTTGCCCATGTTTATTGTGGCCGGGACTTCGGCGCTGACCGTGCTTGTGGGGATGGTCGTCAGTATATTTACCTATATGGTCGTAAAAGGGACAGTGGTTTACTGGCCGTTGATCGGCGCCGAGCTTTTGGGGATCTTTGTGGGCTCTATGATCGGTCCCCGCACATCAAAGTACATCCCGGAAGTATGGCTTAAGAGACTATTCATTTTGCTGGCCGTATATGTGGGGCTGCGCTACTCGAGCAGAGGTTTTCTCGGGTACAGTATTGTACCGCCTTTTTAAGCGCCTATATACCCCTTTGTTGGGTGTTGCGCATTAAAAGTATTTGAGAGATATCCCCATTAAATTGGGGTCCCAAGGAGCGGATGGCCATGGATTTTCTCCAGGCAGTTTATTTGAATCTGGATGCCTTTCTGATTTATTTTTTCCGTATGGTCGAGCAACCGATACTCGGTTATTTCATCGGAATCGGGATATTGTCCTTGCTGTGTGTCATCGTCGGCGAATTTACCCTCTCGGTGGCTTTCAGATTCAACAAAGCAGGCATCGATCAAGACAGCCGGGAGATGACCCGAATGCAGAACCTTTCCATAAGCGCCCTCCTGGTCAAAGATAAGCCGAACTATAAATTATTCAATAGGGAAGCCAACGAAGCCTTTGGAAAGGTTTTTTTCAAGCAGATCGCCCTTGCCGCCGCTTCCTTATGGCCCATCCCATTTGCCTTGGGCTGGATGCAGACACGTTTTGTGAATGTTGAGTTCTTGTTGCCGTGCCGTCTTCCCGTGGTGGGGGAGACGGTGGGATATACCTTCACGTTTATACCCATGTATATCCTTGCCCACATCCTTTTTGGCAAGGTCAAGCACAAACTTCCCTATTTCAGAACCGTGGAAACGATGTTGGCTTCCTACAAAGAAGACTCCCACAAGATGATAACCCTTTCGGATCTGACGGAAGCTTCCAAGGACAACAGCGTATCCGACCCAAAAGGATATGGACTTGGCTGAATGCCGAAACACGAAAAAATATAAGGTTTCATCTCTCCGTCATCGATTGATTTATGTTTCGGTTTAGAATCATCTCTATTTTGAGTGCAGTTGTCTTTCTATTCCTCGGCTGCAACAGTGCTCCTTTCAGCAAGTCCACCTGCGTTTCATGCCATCAAGACCTTGAGCTCGCCTCTGTTGCTCACCGAACGTGTATCGACTGCCACGGCGGCGATCCGAAATCAGGGGATAAGGAGATTTCCCATCGCTTCATGTACGGTCCTAAAAACCCATCCGATCCAAAATACTGGGCAGAAACCTGCGGGAAATGCCACCCTTACCAGTTGGCCCGTGTCAAGTCGAGCCTTATGAATACGAACACCGGAATGATCAAAAATATCCAGAAGACCTGGGAGGGTGAAGACGGCGGGCGTTACGGCACCCGGGCGGAAAAGGTTTTTTCAGAAAAGGGACTCCCACTGGAGCTTAAAGGGGTTGCCCGGTTGGACAACCTTTCCGGGGAACTGTATCGAAAATTCTGTTCCCAATGTCATATCGGTCGGGAAGCCAATGGAAAATACACCGCCAGCCATAGCTCCGGTTGTGCCACCTGCCATTTTCCGTATAACGATACTGCCACCTATCAGGGAAATGATCTCACCGTCAAAGACAAATGGCCTTACTCCGCCGATCACCGGCTCGACCCCCTTCCCGGAAACGATGTCTGTTTGCGCTGCCATAACCGCAGCGGTCGCATGGCGTTGAGCTACCAGGGGCTTAATGACGGCAATAATTCCATGGTTCCGACCCGAAACGGGTTTCCGGGTCCTAAAATGATCAGCGGCGGGCGTAACGTCACCCATATCGTCGAAGATGTTCATTTCTCCAAAGGGATGGACTGTATCGACTGCCACACGTCCAGAGATGTCATGGGGGACGGATACGCGTATGAAAACATGTACCTTCAGACAGAGATTCGCTGCGAAGATTGTCACGGGAGCGGCGCCCATGGCCCTGCTTTCCAGGAAATCACCCGTGAAAACGATGGGGCAATGCGGGAATCCAAAAGCTATACGCTAACGATGCGGCCGGGGATGAAAATGGCAACCACCGGCAAAGGGCGTAAATACGCCAATGTGTTTTACGAATCCGGTGAGGTTTACGTTCTGGGAAAGCGGAGCGGTAAATTATTTAAGAGCCCGATAATTACCGGCACGCCGGAGCACACCATTGTCGGTCATGAACGGATGGAGTGTTATGCCTGCCATTCCCGGGCCGTGCCCCAGTGTTATGGCTGTCATACCCGATACGACCGAACCGAGTTGGGCCGGGATTATATCAAGGATCGGGTCACCCGAGGAAAATTCAGTGAAACCGAGGACTGGCGCAAACTGTATCCCTTTCCCCTGGCCGTTAACCAGCGTGGAAAAATTTCTCCGGTCACCCCGGGGTGCCAGACCTTTGTTACGGTGATCGATGCCCA
>JAHECI010000044.1:0-4954 GCA_024641825.1 Desulfobacterales bacterium
AGAGTCCGTTGACGATTTCCTTTTGAGCCCCCCCCAGGGTGATGATGTTTCCGGGATGGGTCATCCGCGTGGAGGCGGCCTGGACCTGCCAACCTTCCCGGCGTGTACCCCCCATCCCGCTGAAAACGGATAGAATTTTTGAAAGTCCTTTGAATATCTTGCCCAGGGGTCTGTGGTCACCGGGAGGAATATAAACCGTGTATTTGTAAGCGTCGATTCTGATGGGAATGGTTTCCCGATGATCGGCCATGCAATCCCGTACAATCTGCCGCTGGGCCCGTTTCGGCAGGGTTTCCTTGATGGCCAGGCCCATTCCGTGTACTTTGGAGGAACGGCCCGTGGAATCGCTTCCGATTCTTCCCTTGAGTGACTTTCCCGTGTAATAAGACTTTAATATATCGATGTCGTAAAGAATCGTGATCAGCTTTTCTATCTGTTGGGTATTATTGGGTGAAGGGCCTGACCTTTTGAGTCGCTCGATGATCTCACGAATGACTTGTTTCAGACGAATGGCACTGCCTTTGTTGATGGCCTCCTGCAACCGGCTTATATCACCGATATGAGAAGTCTTTCCTTCGGCATGATCTTTGAGATTGAAGATCTCGAGCCGGGTAATCATTCCTTGGGAATCGTAAAGGAGCTCAAGAACATCCTCTGATTTCAAGTTGGTCAAATTCAGCGTTACCCGGTATCCGGAATAAAGTTTGGTGAGCCGGTTCAGAATTTTAAACGGAGACAGCCTCAGCAGTTCCGGAACCTCAGGGCTGTCCATCGGCACTTCGGGATACCTGATTTCAGGATTTTTTTCGGGCGCCAGATAACCGTCGATGATGGATTCGAAATCCAGGGTATTCATGGATTCAATCCAACGGCTGATGTCGCTGCATCGTTCAGGGCTTGCCGATGGAAATTCTCCTCGAAGCCGCTGGGTCTGCGCCTTCAAAACCTTCAGCATCTGATCGTGAATGAATTTTGCCAGGTGTAATCTCGATTTTTGTCCGATGCCCACAAAGGTCCGAAATTCCTGCTCATTGATGGGCGGCAACTCGATTCCGTAATCTTGATTGATCTTCTGCCGATGGCTTTCGTTGAATTTTTGCAAAAGCGCCGGGACGTGCTGTTGCTGGTACATGGATACCTGGCGGCCGAGTTCCATGATCTTCATAACCGCCGGCTCGGCAAGAAAGCAGAGAAACGCCTGGGAATCGGCAAACCCCCGGGGAACCCATATCAGTTGCACGTATTTATCGCGGAATCGGGAGTAAAACTCAATGCCGATTCGAACGTCGATGTCCATGATTTTGGCGGCTTCAAGAAGTTCGGCTGCAAAACGGGGTTCGATATAGTTGTAGTGGATGACCCGCAAGCGCCGAATGCCTTTTATCCAAGCATCCATGATAAGATGGGTGGAAGACTTGCGCCCCTTGGTGTTGACGTCGTGGACGTGATCGTCAAATGCAATTTGGTTCCACGCTTCGGGCATTTCCAGGAGGTGGTAATGCCGCAGCTCCCGCCGAACGATGCGGGGTTTCCCCGAAGCCATTATTCGGAAGTCATGGGCCAGTTGCAGCTGCCGCTGGTAATTGCCATGGGCCCGTACCAGATCCTTCATGATTTGCAGCAACACCCGGGCGGTATTTTTGGGCATGGAGCCTTCGGCCGTATCCAGGACTTCGCTGTGCAGCGAACGGAGGGCATTGATACGATCTTCCATCCCGCCGATCTCTAGGGAACTTATCAAATGGACAATGGCATAGGCGATGCGTAACCCTCTGGTTTCGGTCATCTCTTTGATGCCATGGGGATGAAAATACTTGTAGTAAAAACGGCGGGTATGCTTGATGCTGCTCTTTCCCCCAAGCACATCGTTGACGATTCGAATCAACTCATGGTCACGCTTATCAAAAAGAAATCTGGAGACGTCATCTTTCATAGAGTGATAGTGATCAGAATTTCCTGTTTCGAGTTGGGTCTACGGTATACTGACGATGATATTCAGTACCCTGAAATTATAAGAAATCCAATGAGCATCGCGATTAATTATACCAATAACCCACCATGATTAAAAGAAAAAAATGTGATTTGTTGCATAATAGAGGGACAAAATGGGGGATGTTCCTTCCCATAGGATGGGCGGGATTGTCAACGGGAAAAGATCCATTGCGGGCGATAGGGCATTGAGATTGCAGCGCTATTTGGGTGTTGAAGCCCGGTTTTGGCTGAAACAGGCTGAATATGATTTGCCAATGATAAAGGGAAAAATCCGGCTGGATATATAACGGCGAATTATCCCGGTTAATTTTTCCGAAAAACTGGAAAATCCTTAATGCTTTCAAACGGTCTAAAGCATACAGATAATAGCGGGCGGATGCCTCAGTAATAAAACACGGTTCTTCTCCAACTAAATTGGAGAAGAACCGTAAAATTCAACATCAGAGAAGAACGATAATATGGTTCAGACCCTATTGACCCCCCACGCCTTGATTTTCTAATTCGCGCCGAATACGCGTTTCAACAAATCCGTGGTTCGCGCGGCAGGATTCGTGCGGATCGCCGCTTCTTCCTTGGCCATGTAATAGAAGATTCCGTCCATCCCTTTGTCCACCACATGCTTTGTCAAGTCGGCTTTCACGTCCGGGACAAACGGAACGGATTGATATTCTTTCATAACGTTATCATACGCCTGAACCGCTCCCACTTCGGAAAGGCTTTTATTAACGACGGGTTCCATTTCTTTTGCAAGACCCGGAGACATTTTACTTCGAAAATATTGGGTCGCAGCATCTTCGGGGCCTTCATATATCTTCTTTGCATCCTCAAAACTCATTTCAGTGATCGCCTGTGAGAAAAGTTTCTTTGCCTTTGGCGTGGCCACTTCCGCCGCCCGGTTGAGTTTCAGCTCAAGGTCTTTGAGGAGACTGGACATGCCCACTTTATCCAGCACAGATTTTACGGTGTCCAATTGTTTCGGCAACGGGATATGAACGGCGGAATCTGTATTGAATCCGTCCACACGGCCCAGCCGGGCAACCACATTCTCCGAGCCGACACGAAGCGCATCTTTAAGGCCGGCTCCGATTTCCTCGAGGGAGATGCCGGTTTGTCCGGTGCTTCCCCCGTAAGTCTTGAGGAGATTTGTGCCTTGATCCAACAAATTACTCCCGGCGTCCGCCCCGCCGAATATCAAAAACATCGTGATAAAAAATATGCCGACGATCAGTGTAAAACGATGTGTTAACCGTTTCAGGGAATTTGTGTTCATGATCATCACCTCTTTGCTATGATTGTTTATACCCGGTTGTTCCCTGTAGCTTAACCACAGGGGTTCACCCGGGGTCCCTCTCTCCAAACTGTTTACAACTCGGAAGTGCAAAACGCACACCGTGATGCATTGATGGATATGGTCGAGAAACATTTGGGACACGCTTTGGTCGTCGGTTCCTCCGGAGGTGCTTCCTCTTCCCTTTTGAGCTTATTAATCCCGCGAATCAGCATAAAAACGGCAAAAGCAACGATTAAAAAGCTGATGACCGTGTTAAAAAACATGCCGTAATTGATGGTAACAGCACCGGCCTTCTGAGCTTCGGCCACCGTCGCAAATGTGCCGGCAACGGCCCCCTGTTTGATAACGAGGAAAAGGTTTGAGAAATCGACGTTGCCCAGCAGCAAACCGATGGGCGGCATAATAATATCATCGACCAGTGATTTTACGATGGTACCAAAAGCAGCACCGATTATGATGCCAACCGCCATGTCAACGACATTCCCCCGCATGGCAAAATCTTTAAATTCTTTTAACATGGTTCTCCTCCTTTTGTGTGGGGTGTTTCTCCGCCAAGTTTGATTTATAAACTCCGGGTGGTTTCAATGGTTAAACAATGATGCAAATATCGCGCCATTAAATAACTAATTGGTATTTATAAGAAAAACGCAAAGCGAATAAAATTTATGCATTATAATTTCGATTTGTGAGACACTTTTGTATTTGTGGTGATCCTTAATGATTTGATATTCTTTGAGCAGGGATGATTTTCAGCGCCAGTCACCCCTTTCACGCCATGTAAGTGTTCAGGGGGTGCGCTCCCCCGCTTCACTCCGGTGTCTATGTGTCTGGTCATTTCAAAGACTTAGCAGCAGGGGCATTCCTGCCCCCTCCGCGTTCTCCCGCAAAAAGCATGCGGGAGCCGCGGTCTCCCCCACCGCTAAGTCATTGAAATAACGAAGCCACTCCGACAATATCGTAACACGGGGAAGCGCACCCCCTGAACACATACCACGCCATAGTTGAGGTCTATCACGGATGTTGCAAACATGATGGGTGATAACGTCGGTGAATCTCCCGGGTCGAGTGTGAACGATTGAGATGACAAAACATTACAAGGGGAGAAAGCCAATGAAAATGAGGTCAGCAGAACCAGGACAAGAGATGTTTCACAATGAAACTGAAACGAGATATAGAGCTGATATCAAAAGAGAATCAATCCTTATTCATTATTTTAAAAGCTTGATGGTGTCAATAAAAATTGATTTTAAAAAGGTATATTCTCTTCGTCCAAGGAAACTCGAAATGAATCCCGGGACGGAAAAGATTTCCTTCCCGGGATAACCCGCGGATCTGAAATGCCCGACAAATTCTGCCCGTTTTCAAGGGAAGCGCGCTGCTGAACACGGACAACTTTTTTAGGAGAAGATCCGGTTAATGATAATCATGGGTTCCCATGAAGACCTTAATGCCGGTTTTGTTCTCGAGCATTTCGGCCTTTTCCTGGGCCGTGGAATAGGGGCAATCCGGCTTGGCATTCACGAGACAGGAACTTAAATAAATCTTATCTGGCTTGATCTCCGACATTTTTATGGCCAAGGCGGTATTGGGGACCAGCGATCGCCCGGGACATTCGCATTTTACAAAATTTACCACCAAAGACGGTTCTTTGATTTCACCTTCTCCAAGGGC
>JAHECI010000044.1:5054-14803 GCA_024641825.1 Desulfobacterales bacterium
TATCAGTACGGCAACGGCCAGGAATATACCATCCCCATTTATTGCTGGTATATCGACGGCGGTGATCGTAAAATTCTCGTGGACACCGGCGAGATGAATCCCATTCAATCCGAAAGCCGGGAAAAAGCCATCGGCGGAAAGATTTATACCTTTGAAGAGGGGCTCGCCCGATGGAATTTGGCCCCCAAAGATATCGATGTCGTCATCCACACCCACCTGCACAACGACCATTGTGAAAATGACTATAAATGTGAAAATGCCCAAATTTACGTTCACGAAAAAGAACTGGAAAGAATCCACAATCCTCACCCCCTGGATTATCGTTATCTTGTGGATTACATAGAAGATGTGGAGGAGAACGGGCAGATCACGACACTGGCCCAAGACACGGAGATTCTACCGGGAATCCGGGCGGTTCACACGCCGGTTCACACGGACGGTGGTTTGACCCTGTTCATCGATACTTCTGCCGGCAAGGCCGCCATTACCGGGTTTTGCGTCATCGATGAAAATTTTAATCCGCCGGTACAGATCAAGGCCATGGAAATGGCGGTCATCCCCCCGGGTACCCATGTCGATGTATATGCATCGTACGACATGATGCTCCAGGTCAAGGAGATGGCGGATATATTGCTGCCCCTCCATGAACCGAGATTTGCATCCATGGATACGATTTCTTAGCCTGGAGAGACGGTTATGAAATAAAATAAAACAGTCCCCGTTTCTGTTTCACAATTTTTATTTTTTTATGGGTATGCAGGGCGTCGATAGTTTTTTTGACGTCATCGGCCGGCAATCCCAAAATTTCAGAGAGGTCTTTTAGGGTGCACGGACGCCGGGCTATGGTCCCCAAAATCGCGGATGCAGTGTCTGTGCGATAGGGACGCCGGGGGGTGTGTTCGGGCACATCCGCGACGATGGCAGCGTTTTCCATCTGCCAGAAATCCATAATATATTCGAGCTCCTGCCGGGTGGCGGCACGGAGGGTGGGAACCGTCCCGGGCCGGTCCAGGGTATTGATCTGGACCTGATCCGGTTCGATGTTGTCGATGGCCTGCTTCAAGGCGGTTAATTCTTCGTCTGTATCGTTCAGGCCGGGGACGATAAATATTTCCAGCCAAATTTTCCCGGGGTATTCTTTGCGGAGCCGGACCAACCCTTCGATGAGGGTATGGACGTTTAAATGGGGATATGGGCGATTGATCTTTCTGAAGACCTTTTCTGTGGCGGCATCCAGGGACGGGATGATGACCGTGGCGGCTTTTGTGTCATCTCGAACCTGTTTTTGAGAAAATAAGGTGCCATTGGTCAGTATTGCCGTGGGAATATCCTGGAAAAGGCTTTTTATAACCTGTAATACATCGCCGATTCTTGAATTCAAGGTGGGTTCCCCGGAACCGGAAAAAGTGATAAAATCCGGCGCTGGATTGTTTTCGAAATAATGGGAAAGTTCCTGTTCGACCGCGGCAAAGGGGACATATTCTCTGCGTTCAAGTGTCAGATGGGTCGACGCGCCGCATTCACAGTAGATACAGTTTAATGTGCAGGTTTTCATGGGCACCAAGTCAACGCCCAGGGAAATCCCCAGGCGCCGGGAAGGCACCGGGCCGAAAAGGTAATTGTATTGCATTTTTCCCTCAGTAATGCTGTTATGTTACATCTGCTCGGAATGATGGAATAATGGTTCATACGGCGAACCCGATTATTTTATACCCGAATCAAAAAAAACACTCAATGAATTTGTGGTTCGCAAAACCATAACAGAGGTAAAATGAACGACAAATTGCCGGGAATCGTTGTCACCGGAGCATCGGGTTTTATTGGAAGGCATTTTGTTATCGCCGCTGCCGGAAAATTTCGCCTGTTCTGTGTTGCCCGCCGCAGCCAAAGAGAAGCGGGCATTCCAAACCATGAAAATACACACTGGCTCCAGGCCGATATAACCGAGTGGGAAAATCTGCGCAATGTCTTTAAATATGTCAACGATCACGGGGGTGCGGACTATGTCTTGCATTTGGCCGGGTATTACGACTTCACCCTCAAAGAGAATCCGGTGTATGAGGAGACCAATGTCATTGGCACACGCCATCTTCTTGAGTTGTCCAAACTATTGGAAATCAAGCATTTCATCTTTTCAAGTTCCCTGGCGGCCTGCAAATTTCCTCCCGATGGCAAGGCGGTGACCGAAGAGACCCTCCCTGACGCGGATTTCCCATACGCACGCAGTAAAATGCGGGCAGAAGCGATTATCAGGGAATATTCAAAAATCTTTCCCTGCTCGATTGTCCGGTTGGCGGCCGTATACAGTGACTGGTGTGAATATCCCATATTGTATATGCTCCTCGGTTTCTGGTTGTCCAGAAAAATACTCCTGTCGAGAATTGTGGCCGGACGGGGCAAATCGGCCGTTCCCTATATCCATATTAAAGATCTCAACAAACTGTTTTTGAGAATTATCGAAATCAGTGATGGTTTGCCGCGCCTGGGGATTTATAATGCCAGCCCCCAGGGGTGTGTTTCCCACAATGAACTATTTAAAACCGCGACAACGTACTTTCATGGCCGTGATGTTAAACCGATTCGGATTCCCAAACTACCCCTAACGTTGGGATTGATCGTCCGATCGTTTTGGGGATGGCTGGTCGGCAAGGAAACCTTCGAAAAGCCATGGATGGCCCAATATACCGATAAAGCGCTGTGTGTCGATGCGTCTGCCACATACCGGGTTTTGGGCTGGAGGCCGACACCGAGGTATCACATACTGCGACGATTGTTGTTTTTGACCGAAAAAATAATCGTTTATCCAAACAACTGGACATTCCGAAATGAAGCCCTTCTCCAGCGGGTGGCCTATCGAAAAAGCACTGAAATTTACAATGCCCTGACAGAATTACGGGAATCGTCGGTCCATAAAATTGTGCAAGAAGTGATGAGGCCGGGAAACGAACACCGGTTTCCCAATTACCGAAAAATGAATCAGGATCTCCTTAAATGGTACATCACCCTGAACTATC
Organism: Desulfobacterales bacterium; assembly: GCA_024641825.1. Lineage (GTDB taxonomy): Bacteria > Desulfobacterota > Desulfobacteria > Desulfobacterales > UBA11574 > JAAXQD01. Next base: position 8,069 of record JAHECI010000044.1, read on the forward strand.
AGCTGGTTTCCGCCACCGTAAGAAACCGGAACCGGGCCATGATTCCGAACTATGCCCAAGTCATTGCCTACCGGCGCTTTGTGGAAGGGTTCCAGGTCGAAGAAGTCAAGGATTTAATATTTTTTATCGGCAAAACCATGGAGGAATCTCTTTTGGAACGGCCTGAATGGAAGGGATCGAAACAGCGGCTGGATAACTATATCATTTTGACGTCACAGTTTGCTGCAGATGAATTCGAAGAAACCTATGAAACTCTTAAAACATATCCCCCCGAGCAGGTGGGGGCCATCGAAACCGTGGACTCACTGGCAAGCAGCGATGATCTTAAAAGAATCGTCCTGCAACTTGAAGATATCTGCAGTGATTCGCTGTCCCACCAGCTGAGCGGAATATTTTAAGTAACTACTCAGGTGGATAGACTGAAGGTTGAAGGCTTTTAGGGACAAATCATGCGCGATCACACAAAACTCAGGGCATTTGAGCTGGCTGACGAGGTGGCAGTACTGGTTTATCGGGTGACCGCAGGGTTTCCGAGAGAAGAGTTGTATGGTCTAACTTCTCAAATGCGGCGAGCAGCGGTTTCGGTTCCTTCTAACATCGTTGAAGGTTGCGCACGTGACAGTCAGGCAGATTATCTTCGTTTTCTCTACATAGCTTTCGGGTCATTGAGGGAACTGCATTATCAGCTAAGTTTGTCGAAGCGTTTGGGGTTCTTGCGCAACCAGGATTCATCTCTGCTTGAAGCAAAGATTGTCGAAACAGAGAAGGTCTTGAATGGTTTAATTCGAGCGTTGCGAGATGATTGATATACTTCAGGCTTCAGTCTTCAACCTAAATACCTGAGTAGTTACTATTTTAAACAATCTGTCTGCGGGTTAGTGCCCGACGGCGAGGATTCCGCTGGCAGCGGCGCTGAGGATAATGACTTCCAGCACTGCCAATATGGCATAGACCTTGTCGTTATTTTTTAGCAGCGTCGGAACAATCGCTGCATAGCAGAAAATGGTAACCCCCGCCAATATGGCAACGCCGACAAAATTAATAAAATCTCCGTATTTGAGCATTCCGAGCCAGGACCATCCGGCCTTGATGTTGGCGTGTTCAAGATAATCATTAACGCTGTAAGACCAGTACTGGGAGATTTTATCCAATGGAATATAGGGATCTAAAATGCCGAATGCATACAGGCCGAAGGTAATAAAAAGGATAAGTAAGCCGATGTACATCCCTATTTCCAGTATCTTTGCATAAAGAATCTGTTCGGGGCTTGCTTCAAGCATGGGCGATTGTTCTGCGCTCATTTCCTTTTCTCCTATATTAATTTTTCGTTGTTCCAGGGTATTAACTTGAAAGTTCAGGGTTTTTATTCATCCGCCTGACTCCCAGGTATTTTGTCGAATCAAGACGCGATGGAATCGCGGGTAACTAAAACCCCAGCCCCTTGGACAGGGCCTTGGCCCCTGCAAAGGCCAGGATCCCGATCACCATCCACCGTATAAACGTGGGCTTGGCGATTTTAAGGACGCGGACGCCCACAAAGGAACCGAGCATGATCCCCACCAGTGACGGAACCACCATCATGGGGATCACGCAGCCTTTATTCATATATATCCAGGCTGCGGAAGTGTCTGTGATGGAAAGAAGGAACTTGCTGGTTGCGACGCTGATCTTTAAGGGGGCTCCCATGAGAAGATTGAGTACCGGCACATTGGCCCAGCCGGCGCCGAGGCCGAACATACCGGCCATGATGCCGATTAAAACGAATAACCCCAATCCCAAGGGGGTTCGATGAACTTTCCAGTCGATGACCTCGCCGGTGCTGGCTTCCTGGTAAATACCGGTTATCCGGAGGGCTGAAGAGAGCCGGTCCGCTTGGGGAACATCCGGAACCGTCGATTTTTTCGCGGTCAGCATCAGGACACAAATCCCAAGAATGGTGACGCCAAGGGAAATCTGAACGATATTGGTGGGGAGGGCCAGGCCGATCATGGCACCGATGATGGCACAGGTGGAGGCGATCAGGGCCACGGGGATGGCCAGCCGCAAACTGGCCAGGTTCATCTTTAGAAGTCCGGGACCTGCGGCCAGTGCACCGGAAAGGGCGACGAGAAGACCGGTGCCCCGGACAAAATCCAAATGAAACGGGAAAAAGCCGCTGATGATCGGCACAAATAAAACCCCGCCGCCGACGCCCCCGAGAACGGCAAGTATTCCCATGACAAAGGTGACGAAAAAAAGAACCAGTGGCCAGAACCACCAGGCATGTCCACCGGATGCCTCCACCGAACCTTCTGCAAAAGCAGGGGACACCACTAACGTCAATGAGAACAGGCTAATTAAAATAATGGTCCACAGTTTACCACTAATCCTCATCTCACCCTCCTGAATCTTAACGTTGAATTATATCCATGGGGCCGGATTTATCGAAAGAAGCAACCTATATTACATTTCATACCATGTCAATTAAAAATATTCAGTAGTTTACATGCAACTCGCTTAAAATACAAGGGGTTATCATCCGCAACACATGATATTGGCATGGGAAAATATCACTATGTTTACAGGAGTTTATGCCATGTGGCGTAACATTTCGCAACGTTGGTGCAGGCCATTTGATACACTTTTTTGCCTGTTTTCGATTTCTTCGGGTTGGGTTTAAACGCCGGTTTACAATCCCACGCTGCTATGGTAAGCATATTTTGAACATTAACCGTGAGTACATTCCACGGGAGGACGCTCGGGAGCGCCCGGAGGTCTTGTCCGGGCAAACCGGGGATCCCGTTCAAAGGGATGCATCGAGCTTCAATTGCATTTGCTTTCCAAAAGATACTGAAACCTAAACGGAGCGTTTCAAATAGTAGCAGGCGAGGGCTGCATGTCTCATGCCTTGCATCTCCCCGCTTGTGCGGGATCTTACGACCGGCAAACTCGACAATCGCTCAGTTTGGGTGAAACAATTGATCACGACCATGGAACCCTGTGAAAACGCCTTTGTCGAATGGTGTTGGCTTCGGTTGCTTCTGATCGATAAAAAAACATATTTTGGATACTTCTGATTTTGAATGCATCACAAGAATTGCAAATTAAAGGCCTTTTCCCCTTTCCCATCGACTTGCCTTCCCTGACCGATGAAATCCCTCTGGGCCTTGTTGTCCTCGACACGGATCGACGGATTGTGATGATAAATCGGGCCTTTGAGGCGATCAGCGGATTTTCCATGGGCGATGCCTCCGGACTTCTCTGTTTTAACATCCTGCGGAGCCAGCTGTGTGTTCAGAAATGCCCCCTTAAGGAGATGGATGTAAACTCTGAAGCGGTTTGCATTGAAACCGACATGATCAACCGGGAACGGGAGCGAATCCCGGTGCTCATCAATCTCTCTCCCATCAAGGACACCCAAGGTAAGCTGACCGGTTTTCTGGAAACCGTGGAAGACCTCCGTCCCCTTAAAGAGGTGGATGCCAAGACCCAGCAGGCATATGGATTCAGGCATATCATCGGAAAGAGCCAGGAAATGACGCGGCTTTTTAAAACGGTTCCCCTGGTTGCCCAAACTGATTCGGCGGTCCTGATTACCGGTGAAACCGGAACCGGAAAAGATATGCTGGCAGAAGCCATTCATCAAGCCTCAAACCGGTCAAAGGGGCCTTTTGTCAAAATCAATTGCGGCGCCCTCCCCGAAACCTTGCTTGAGTCCGAGCTGTTCGGCCATCAAAAGGGCGCATTTACGGGGGCCGTTGAAAACAAACCCGGACGATTTCGGCTGGCCCATAACGGGACCCTTTATCTTACGGAAGTCGGGGATCTTCCCCTGGCGCTTCAGGTGAAGCTGCTGACGTTTCTGGACGATAAGGTGGTCTATCCTTTGGGGAGCACAAAAGGGTTTCAGGCCAATGTGCGGGTGGTCACCGCCACCCATCGCAACCTTGAGATGATGGTGAAAGAGAGAACGTTTCGGGAAGATCTCATGTTTCGACTGAATGTTGTGAGACTGCATCTTCCGCCGTTGAGGGAGCGAGGGGATGACATCCGTCTCATTCTCGATCATTTTCTCAATATATTTGCATCACGATTCCGAAAAGATATTAAGAAAATATCGAAAAAAGCGCTCCAAATTCTCCTGGACTATTCTTTTCCCGGAAATGTTCGGGAACTCAGAAACATCGTGGAATATGCCGTTAATATCTGTCCCAAAGGACATATCCAGCCGGCACATCTGCCCGCCTATCTTATGGATTCAAAATCCCAGAATGCACCGTTGGCGCTTGACGAAGCGGAACCCTCCGACTGGTCGACATCACGCATAAGGCCCAATATTGAAACCGGCGAACAAAAGACCTGGGCATCCATGGAAAGGGATATCATTATGGCGGCGCTGGTTAAAGCCGGGGGACGCCGGAACCGGGCAGCCGATATTCTGGGATGGGGCCGAAGCACATTGTGGAGAAAAATGAAACAATATAAAATAGATGGACAATAAGAATTGGACTTAATCGAAACGATTTGATACAAATTGACTGTGGAACAGAAAATACTCATCACCTTATATGGCGACCAGGTGGCGCCGAGATTCGATTTGGCCACGGAGGTCCAAATTCTCCAACTGGCTGACGACGGTCGGCTCATGGAAGAAAAGACCGTGGTGCTTCCCCGGGCTTCGGCAGAACAACTCTGCCATCTCGTCCTGGTGGAAAAGATACGGGCCGTGATCTGCGGGGGTATCGAAGATGAGTATTATAAGTATCTTACATGGAAGAATGTGAGGGTTTTCGACTCTGTGATCGGTTCTTGCAAGGCTGCCGTAAAGCGCTTTCGATCGGAAACACTGCGATCCGGCGATATCCTTCGAGAGCCGCTTGTCCGGGGGAAAAATGGCACTGAATCTTAAAAACTGGTTTAATATAAAAGAGAGACTCCAGCGGTTCCTCGAGGTTGAATACTCTGAGGATCGTTACCACAACCTCCGCAGAAATATTCGGATCTTGATGATTGCGCTGACCATCATTCCCCTGGTCCTTATGGCGCTCATCAACTATCATCAATACCAGAGCAGCCTCAAGGAAGAGATCGTCGGTCCCACAAAATTGCTGGCAAACAAAACCACCCACTCGTTTCAATTTTTTTTAAACGAACGCCTGTCTTTGATAAAATCCATTTCTTATTTTTATTCCAAGGATCAATTGTGTGATGAAAAAACACTCAATCATATTCTGTATACGCTCAAAAAGGAATTCGTCGGGTTTGTGGATCTGGGTCTGATCAACGGGGATGACGGAACACAGATATGCTATGCGGGGCCCTATAAACTTCTTGGAAAAAACTATGCCACCCAAAGCTGGTTCCATGAAGTGACGCTCAAGGGGACCTACATCAGCGATGTATTTCTGGGATATAGAAAATTCCCCCACATCGCCATCGCTGTTCAGCGCCTTGAAGCGGATGGGCAATCCTGGATTGTCCGGACTACCATTGATACCACCATGTTCGACAACCTCATTGCCGCCATGGGTCTTGATTCGGAAAGCGATGCATTTGTTCTCAACAAGGAGGGTGTGTTCCAGACCAATTCGCGCTTGTACGGAAAGGTTCTCGAGCAGTGTCCCATCCAAATTCCCTCCGGCGGATATTCCACATATGTTGTGGAAAAAAAAGATCCCAATGGAATCGATGTTTTTTTGGCCTACGCCCACTTGCCCTATCCCGAATATACACTGGTGATCGCAAAGCCCCATTCCGCGGTGTTAAAAGCCTGGTATGCGCTGAAAAGCGATCTGGTGGTCGTTTTTCTGGTGAGTTCGGCCTTGATTCTTATTGTGGTATTCCGGCTGACGGATATATTGGTTTCCCGCATTCGGGAAGCGGATCAAAGAAGGGAGCTCGCTTTTCGGGAATTGCAGCACTCCCACAAGCTGTCTTCCATCGGCCGTCTTGCCGCCGGTGTGGCCCACGAGGTCAATAATCCTCTGGCGATTATTAACGAAAAAGCCGGCCTTATCCAAGACCTCATCAAAGTCTCTCCGGATTTTGCGCAAAAAGAAAAGTTTTCGACACTGGTGAGGTCGATTTTGCAGTCCGTGAGCCGATGTAGAACCATTACCCATCGGCTCCTTGGATTTGCAAAAAGAATGGAGATCGAAGTTGAAAATCTCGATTTGAATGAACTCATGCAAGAAGTTTTGGGGTTTTTGGAAAGAGAAGCCCTTTACCGCAACATCGATATTACGGTGAATCTGGCCAAGGATCTCCCCAGAATCGATTCGGATCGCGGTCAGCTCCAGCAGGTTTTTTTGAACATTTTAAACAATGCCGTGGCCGCGGTTGAAGACGAAGGCCGGATCGCCATTACCACCTGGGAGAAAGATGCCGATACCGTGGCTGCATCCATCGAAGACGACGGCTGCGGTATGTCGGAAGAAACCTGTCGTTATATTTTTGAACCTTTTTTTACCACCAAAAAAGAGAAGGGGACCGGTCTTGGACTTTCCATTACCTACGGAATCGTCCAAAAGTTGGGCGGAGATATCGAGGTGAAAAGCACGGAGAACAAAGGAACGAAGTTTATAATTTCCCTGCCCAAAAAATCAAAATAAAAAATTAAGTTTTGGAGGCGTATAATGTTGCAGTTAAAAGTCCTGCTCGTTGATGATGAACAAGAATTCGTTACAACCTTGGCTGAAAGGCTTGAATTGAGGGGGATGCAGGTTGAGATTGCAACGGATGGAGAAATGGCATTGG
>JAHECI010000331.1 GCA_024641825.1 Desulfobacterales bacterium
ACCTGGACGACGCCATGTTCCGCATAAAAAATTATGCGGCCCCCGTCAACGCCATGCGACTTGACAAAAAAACACCGTGTGCCAAAACTTCTTTCTGCAGTGACTGTAAAAGCCCGGATCGTATCTGCAATACTTGGACAATTACGGAGAAATCATTTCCCAAAGGAAGGGTGAAAGTAGTATTGATTAACCAGGATCTGGGTTTTTAGAGTAAAATTCAGGTTAAGCGCTGTCGGTTTCCCCGGGGATCTTATCTTTATATAGCTGATAATACCTGAAAACTTTTTTAACGTAATACTGGGTGGATTTGAAGGGGGGAATGCCTTGATACTGCCGGACATTTCGGCTTCCGGCGTTGTATGCTGCAAGGGCCAGTTTAATGTCTCCGTCAAATTTTTTAACCAGCTGTTTGAAGTACCGAACACCGCCACTGATATTCTGCTTGGGATTGAAAATATCCTCCACCCCAAGCGCTTCGGCGGTGGATGGCATCAGCTGCATAAGGCCTTTGGCCCCTCTTTTGGAAATCGCCTTGGGGTTGTATCCGGACTCCGCCATAATGATCGCCTTGACAAGGGCGGGATCGATTTGGTGGCGGCTGGACACCTGAATGATGATGGGATGAAATAACTGCTCCTTTTTATTCATGTATCCGGACAAAGCGCCGTAAACGCTATCCCCGCCCGCATCTTCATCCGCCAAGGAATGAGAGATGGAAGGCATGGATATTTGGGGGGGGGCTTTCATTTTGCGAACATCCCTCTGGCCACTATGGATTGAGACCAGCGATACACCCAAAATCATTACGAAAATGAAGAAAAAGCGAATAATTTCAACGGATAGTATTTGTATGGTAATTTTTTTATCCATTTGAGTTTTCAATTTTGCACATCTGTTCGATCTGTATCAAACAGATTCTTTTGGCAGACTCGAAATATTCAGTGTTTCGGTTCGGTGAACCTCGCAACAGCGAAATCGTCTTCCAAGAGCTTGAATCCCGCTAAAAGCGGGAAACGTTTTTCATAAGCTTCAAGATTTCAGAATTTGAATGTCTACTATAAGATTGGGGATAGGGTGTGTCAAGAAAAAAATTAGACATATTGTGCTCCAATAAATAATCAACTACAAGATATTGTACTCAAATGAATATTATTGGCCGGATCTGAATAAATTGGGTCTGCTTTTTTTAAACGCGTCGGTATTAACCCTCCTGATTGTTTTTTGCAAGAATAAAATGAAGCACCCCGCGCCAAGCGGACGGGGTGTTGAAAATCATTATAAATGAATTTCAAAAAGGATCTATAAGCGTACCAGTGCCCTCAACCTGTTGAGATTTACCCGATCGTAATCCGTATCCCCTTTGTGTTTGGGCGTTTCGATAATCTTTGGAACATCCCGGAATCGAGGGTCGTTCATAAATAATTCAAATGCGCTGATTCCGATATGCCCCTCTCCGATGTGTTCGTGTCGATCGACCCGGGCGCCCAATTCCTTTTTGGAATCGTTTAAATGGATTACATACAGTTTTTCTATTCCGATGACCGAATCGAATGTATCCATGGTTCGGTGGTAGGACGCTGGGTTTCGGATATCATAACCGGCCGCAAAAATATGAGAGGTATCCAGGCATATCCCCAGCCGATCCACATCTTTTACCTGGTCCATAATCGATGACAGCTGCCCAAAGGCGTGTCCCAGACCCGACCCCTGACCGGCAGTGGTTTCCAGAAGAAGCCGGGTTCCACGCCCGGTGTTTTCTGCAAATATTTCGTTGATACTCGAAGCGATTCTCGAAATTCCTTTGGCTTCGCCCTTTCCCATATGCGCGCCCGGATGAAGCACAACGAATGGGATATTCAGCATGGAAGATCGGACCAGCTCGCACGTAAGTGCATTACGCGACATAATATGTTTCTTGGGATCATAAGATGCCAGGTTGATCAGATAAGACGTGTGGGAGGCGATTGCGGTGATACCTGTCTGTTCCCGGGCCTGATTAAAACAATCGATTTCATCCTGGGACAGTGTCCGTTCCTTCCAGGTGTTGGCGTTTTTTGTAAATATCTGGAGCGCCGTACAACCGTAATTGCTGGCCTCATATAGGGAATTGTGGATACCTTTTGCAATTGAAAAATGAGCCCCCAGCAGGACTGAAGCCTCTTTCCATTTAAGTTTATTTTCAGCGGTCATCATATTTCGTCATTTTCTGATCGATCCAAAATGGTCTGAAGACGGCGGATATTCTTCCAAACGACTTTTTTGAGTTTCGGGACAGAAACAGGGAGAAACGCCGAAAATAAAGAAAAAACCGGGATTTCTCCGCCTTGGGTAAATAGTTGTTGCTTTATTGACACATCTGATGTTTATTACAAAATTGTAATTTTATACAAAGGGCATAAAATAATATGAAACGCATCGAAGATATCACCTTACTATATGAAATAAGCAAGGCGCTCAATGAACATCTGGATCTTAAAAAGTCTTTATACAAGGTTTTAGAGATACTCTCCAATTCCATGGACATGGTTCGCGGCACCGTGACGATTTTGCATCCCTTGCGAAACGAGATCCACATAGAAGTGGCCCACGGCCTTCCCCACAGTGCCGTGGAACGGGTAAAATACAAGCTTGGGGAAGGGATTACCGGCCGGGTCATTGAGACCGGCAAGGCCATCACCATTCCAAAAATCAGCGATGAGCCGCTGTTTCTGAACAGAACCGCTTCCCGCAAGCACACAAAGGACCAGGAACTCTCTTTTTTCTGTGTACCCATAAAAAAGGGGAGTCAGATTATCGGATCGCTCAGTGTCGACAAGCCGTTTAACGCGTCATACGCCCTCAATGACGGTGAAAAACTTCTCTCTGTGATTGCAACCATGATCGCCAGACATGTTATCAATCTGGAAACCATCCGCCTTGAAAAAAAGCGACTCAGTGAAGAGAACATTCGTTTGAAAAATGAACTCGAGAATAAATATCATATAACAAATATCATCGGCAACAGCAACAAAATGCGAGAAGTCTTTCAGATGGTTTCCCAAGTCTCCAAGAGCAATGCAACGGTTTTAATTCGGGGAGAAAGCGGTACCGGGAAAGAACTTGTGGCCAATTCCATTCACTATAACAGCCTTAGAACTAAAAACCGTTTTGTCAAAGTCAACTGTGCTGCCCTGCCCTCGAACCTGATTGAGAGTGAACTCTTTGGACATGAAAAAGGCGCTTTTACAGGTGCCATCAATCAGAAATTTGGTAAATTCGAGATGGCCAACAAGGGCACCATCTTCCTTGACGAAATCGGATCGGTGGGGATAGACGTACAGGTTAAGCTTCTGCGGGCCTTACAGGAAAAAGAATTTGAACGTGTGGGAGGCCATAAAACCATTAAAGCCGATGTTCGCATCATCGCCGCCACCAACAAGGATCTTGAAAAGGCTGTTAGAGATGATGTCTTCAGGGGGGATCTCTACTACCGCCTCAATGTTTTTCCCATCTATATGCCGCCCCTGAGAGAACGAAAGACCGATATTCTCCTTTTGGCCGATCATTTTCTGGAAAAATATGCCGCAGAAAACCATAAAGACATCCGACGCTTTTCTACACCTGCCATCGACATGCTCATGGACTACCATTGGCCGGGAAACGTCAGGGAACTTGAAAACTGCATCGAGCGGGCCGTGCTTTTGTGTGAAGAAGGCGTCGTTCACAGCTATCACCTGCCACCCACCCTGCAGACAGGTACCGAATCCAACACCTTGCCCTCCCGCGCCCTTGAGGATGCCGTGGCAAATCTCGAAAGGGAGATGATCATCGATGCCCTTAAGAACACCCGTGGCAACACGACCCTTGCGTCTGACCTTCTGAAAACCACCGTAAGAAAATTCGCCTACAAGGCCAAAAAA
>JAHECI010000045.1 GCA_024641825.1 Desulfobacterales bacterium
CAAGATTTCTGGCAGCGATGAAATTATGGGCGCCGTCAAGAAGGATCAGGGGCGCTGAGGATACAACCTCCAATCTCCCCGGCCATCGGTTTTGTTTCAAGCCATCTTTGATGGTTTGGAGTGTAAGGTTAAGCTTATCTTGGTTCAACACCTCACATGCGGCAAGGACGAGTGCCGCATTATTGACCTGGTGCCTGCCCATGAGCCCGGTATGGATGTTTCGCCATACATGGTCGATTCCAAAATAGTTAAATGTTCCGTCGGGCTTCATTCGAGTCCGGAAAGCCTTTCCAAATTGATAAATCGGGGCGGATTGTGATTCCGCGATGGCTTTTAGTACTGAAAAGGCGTTTTTTTGCTTGACGCCGGTGACAACCGGCACCCTTTTCTTGATGATGCCGCCTTTTTCCCGGGTTATTTCGGAGATGGTGTTCCCCAGATACATTTTGTGTTCAAGGGATATGTTGGTGATGATGGAAAGTGCCGGTTCAACGATGTTGGTTGCATCGAGGCGTCCTCCCATGCCGGTTTCAATGACGGCCCAGTCGACGTTGTTTTTGCTGAATTCGTAGAATGCCATGGCAGTTGAAAACTCAAAAAAAGTCGGTTCGCGGGTGCCGTGGTGGACTTTTTTGACGGCCTCATAAGCGGCAACGACGTTTTCATCGGAAACGGGACGGTTGTTTATACAGATCCTTTCATTGAAACTGACAAGATGCGGGGAGGTATATAAACCGACATTGTATCCGGCCATATGAAGAATTGTGGCCATGGCGGATGCAATGGATCCTTTTCCGTTGGTTCCGGCAACATGAACGGCGTGAAAATTGTCCTGGGGATTTCCCAAGCCTTGAAGAATATTTTTTATGGTGTCAAGGCCCAGTATTATGCCGTATCTTCTGAGATTATATAGGGTCTTCAGACAATCGTTGTAAGGGTCTTTGGGTGTCATTGTCACAAAAAAAACCCGGCAGAGTTAATTCATATGCCGGGTTTAAATTTTTTTCAAATTATGGTCTTATCTTCTACGGTATCTGTTTCTTGATGCCGCAATCCGCTGTCTTCTCAAGGCTTCACGCTGCTTGCGACGCCTGTATTCACTCGGCTTTTCATATGCTTTTTTCATCTTTAATCGTTTAAAAAGGCCGTCATTTTGAACTTTTTTTTTCAGAATTCGCATGGCCTTTTCAAGGTCATTATCTAAAACCTTGACCGCAATATCCTTCAAATTATTCGCCCCCTTCTTTCCATCAGCGGTAAATCATCGTTTGCGATGGTTATTTTCATAATAATGATAAATAAATTTGTTTATCAAAGAATTAATTTATTGGCAAGGAAAAAGTTACCCATGGATCCTTTTTCCAAAAATGCGCATAAGGCAAATAAAATGGATTGTTTACAATATGGCATCGGGCAAAAGGCGTAAAAAAATGTGCCCGGACTAAAATTCAGCTCACGGGCACATGGGGCAATCACAAAATAAAGATTTTTGAAACCCCGATCAGATTAAATATCCATGAATATTCAAAAAGTCGAATTCATGAATTTTACAGCTTTGAAACGAGTTCTGCTGTAACCGCTTTTACACTGGGCTCCCCATCCAGGGTGATGTATTTAATCTTTTCTTCTTTGGCAGCAAGATCCCTGAAATAGTATGCGGATGCAAGGGTTCCGGTGTCAGCGTCGTAATAGATGGCGTGGCGCTTGTTGATGGCATCCTCATCCTGATCGTCGTCTCTGGTTTTCAAATCACCACCGCAAACCCGGCACTTATCTCCATCGGGTTTGATGACATCAATATAGATGTTGTTGGGATGGTTGTTGTCGTTTACACAGAGTCTCCGTCCCATAATTCTGTTTTTTGCAATTTCGCGATCAAGAAGAATTTCAACGACAATATCGAGGGACAAATTCGCACCTTTAAGTGCTTCATCGAGCTTTATCGCCTGATTCTTATTTCTTGGGAATCCGTCAAGAAGCCAGCCTTTTTGACAATCATCCTGTTTGAGTCGGTCGAGTATCATCGGTATTGTGATTTCATCCGGCACCAAATCACCCTGGTCGATATATTCCTTGGCTTTGATTCCCAATTCAGTCCCTTTGGAAATGTTGTCACGGAAAATAGCTCCGGACTCAATGTGGGGCGTGTTGTACTTACCCTTTAAAATAGAACCCTGGGTTCCTTTACCGCTGCCGTTCGGACCAAAAAACAAAATGTTCATGTCTAATTCTCCTTTCGCAGTTTATTAAAGATTTATAAGTTGGATATATTTTTTATCGGTATCAATATTTTCAGCTTTACTATATAAATAGGAGTATCTTGTCAAGACTTGGAAGCTAACCTTCATTAACTTTTTACGAAACCGTCAATAATTAAGGTCTAAGTATTCTTTGACCAGTGCCAACGCTTCGGTCCTGTCTTTAATGGTATCGGTTAATTTGGCCTCGTCAACAAGATCAAGGATTGTTTTAAACAAAGGGGACGGTGAAAGCCCGAATACTTTAATGAGATCACGGCCGGTTATGAGTGACGGTCCATTGCTTCTGGGTTTAAAACGATAAAAAAAATCGTAGATCATTTTTTTTAAAAAGCTTATAAGTGCCCTGTTTCTTTGATCTGATCTGTTTTGTTTTGCTTTTATATCGGCAATGGCATGCAGAAGGAGGGCCGGTGTGTTGTCGCCGCATTTTTTATAAAAACGGGTTATACTTTTTTGGGTTAACGTCTTTTTTTCATGGGCTGTAAAAAGAAACAACGGCCTCATATGATTCCGAATGATAAAATCGATGAACTGTTTTTCATGGTTGGAAAATCTTAATTTCCGGCTGATTTTTCGAGCCAGATCTGCGCTTTTCCGGGCATGACCGTAAAAATGGGTTCTGCCGTTACTGCCGGTGCTTTTTACCCGGGGTTTCCCGATATCGTGCAAAAGGATCGCGCATTTCATAAGGGCCGGTCTGTTTTTTTGGACGTATTGTCGAATTTGGGTAAAGGTGTCCGGAAGGACTATTTTCAACTCATTCAACAGGATTTCAAGATGATCATATGCCTTCAGGGTATGTTCAAATGCATCGTAAAGATGATGACGGTTCTGGCGGCATCCTTTCAGGGGGTCAAGATCCGGAAGGATTTCGGTTAAAAGCCCGCTGTTGTCCATTTGGGAAAGATAATCGTACGATTTGGGCGTGCCGAGCATTGAAAAAAGTTCAACACGAATTCGCTCTCCGGCTGAGTTATGTATCAGTTTTGCATCGGATTTTATCGTCGATGCTGTTTGGGATTCAATTCTGAAATTCAGATGCGCAGCTATTCTATAAGCACGGATCAGCCTTACAGGATCCTTAATGAAAATTTTCCGTGAAACCATACGAACTGTTTTATCGGCAAGATCCTGAAGTCCGCCCAGGCAGTCGATAACTTCCTCTGTATACACATGGTATGCCATGGCGTTGATGGTAAAATCTCTTTTTTTAAGATCGTCTTCTATGGATTTTCCGTTTAAAGATGTTATATCGAATATCTTGTCGCCCGATGCCACCCTGAGGGTCGTTTGCCCGGGTTTGCCAAGCTTGATAACGTGCCCTTTGGTTCTTTGGGCCATCTTTTTTGCAAAGTTTTCCGGATCTTTGGTGACGGCAATGTCATAGTCGGTGGGCGTCCGGTGGAGAAGCAGGTCCCTGACCGTCCCGCCGACGATGTATGTGCCTTTTGCTTCGGGCAAGATGTCTTTATTGAATGGAATCATGAATTAAATCGTCATATGCGCCACCCCTTTGCAACGGGGGGTAATTTCATTGCATTCTTGATTTTCCTCGATGTATGTTTATTATCACTATTTAATGCCTGTGTCTATCCGGATGCCCATATGGAGAAAACAAGAACAAAAACCCTAAGAGTTGCCGTGACCGGCGGAGCCGGATCTGGAAAAACCGCTGTTTGCAACCGATTTAAAGAACTGGGGATAAAGGTCATAAGCGCCGATGCCCTGGCAAGGGAAGCTGTTGCTCCGAACTCGACGGCGCATAAAAAAATCGTGGATTTTTTCGGGGAGACGGTCCTGCTTAGGGATGCGACATTGAATCGTAAAATGTTGCGTCGAATGATCATCAAAGATGCTGCTGCACGGTTGGCTCTGGAGCGGATTGTTCACCCTGAAATATCGAACCTTATGCGGGAAAAGATTGCCTGTGCGGAAAATCAAGGTTGCAAGATTGTCGTGATAGAAGTTCCCCTCCTTTTTGAACTGAATATGGAAGAACAGTTCGATCGGATCGTTCTTGTAAGCGCCGGTCGCGAATTGCGAGTTAAAAGACTGATGGCCCGGGACAACATATCCCGCGATGAGGCTGAAAACCTCATTCATGTCCAGATGCCGGACAAAGACAAAATTGGACGTGCTGATTTTGTATTATGGAATGAAGGTTCAACGGTGAGACTGATGGAGGCCGTCGATTTATTATACGAAAATTCTTTCAACCACACAAAAAAAAGAAAAAGCCCTTGACAGCCACATAATCATGATATAATTTTCAAAAAAAATAAAAACATACCTGTTGGATCCCGCCATTTGGAGAGAATGCCTAATTCTTCTATTTTAATTCACTGAAATTCCATATTCTTTCATTAAAGCCAAAATGGATCCATTTTGAAAAAAATATTTTGTAAATTCTTCCTGTCAAACAGGGAATAATTGAATCCACAGAATAACGGCTCCAGTGAAAAAGAGAAAAATTCTACTCCGGCTTAAAATTTCTGATTTAGCCAGCCTGACAGGGTAAAAAAAATAAAATTCAAATAGTTAGAAGATGTAAAAATAACATTTACTTGGAGGGATAATTTTTTAATGAATATTGTTGAGCTTAAAGAAAAGAAAATCAGCGAGCTGAACCAAATGGCCAAAGCTTTCAAAATTGAAGGCGCTGCCGGGATGAGAAAGCAAGATCTTATTTTCGCCCTGCTTCAGGCAGAAATCGAAAAGACCGGTTTGATATTCGGAGAAGGCACGCTCGAAATTTTGCCCGATGGATTCGGATTTTTGCGCGCACCGAATTACAATTATTTGCCGGGACCTGACGATATTTATGTGTCACCATCGCAGATACGTCGTTTCAACTTGAGGACCGGTGATACGGTGTCCGGTCAAATCCGTCAACCAAAGGAGACGGAAAGATATTTCGCGCTGTTAAAGGTTGAAGCGGTCAATTATGAAGATCCGGAGGTGGCCAGGGAGAAAATCCTTTTTGACAATCTGACGCCGCTGTATCCTGATAGAAAGACCATGCTCGAAGCCGATTCTGACAATTATTCCATGAGAATCATGGACCTTTTGACGCCCATCGGTTTTGGCCAAAGGGGGTTGATTGTATCACCTCCCAGATCCGGGAAGACCATGCTTTTGCAGTCCATCGCCAATAGTATCAGTGCCAATCATAAGGATATTATTCTGTTCGTACTGCTCATTGATGAACGACCGGAAGAGGTTACGGACATGCAACGATCCGTGGATGGTGAAGTGATCAGCTCGACCTTTGACGAACCGGCCGAAAGGCATGTGCAGGTGGCGGAAATGGTCATAGAGAAAGCCAAACGCCTTGTGGAGCATAAAAAGGACGTTGTTATCTTATTGGATAGTATCACCCGACTGGCCCGGGCATACAATTCGGTAATCCCTCCCAGTGGAAAAATCCTTTCCGGCGGTGTCGACTCAAATGCGCTTCAACGCCCGAAACGTTTTTTCGGTGCTGCCAGAAACATTGAAGAAGGCGGAAGCCTCACCATTATCGCAACGGCCCTTGTGGATACCGGAAGCCGTATGGATGAGGTTATTTTTGAAGAATTCAAAGGCACCGGCAATATGGAGATTCAACTCGATAGAAGGCTTGCCGACAAACGCGTTTTTCCCGCGATTGATATCAAGAAATCCGGTACGCGAAAGGAAGAGCTCCTTCTGGATCATGATACGTTGACACGGGTATGGATTTTAAGAAAGCTACTTTCATCGTTAAATCCTGTAGACAGTCTTGAATTTTTGCTTGATAAAATGAATGGAACCAAGGATAATAAACATTTTCTAAATTCCATGAATGCATAAAAAGGAAATAGGAGGTTTGAAATATATGAAAGCGGACATTCACCCTGAATATTCAGAGACAACCATTAAGTGCGCATGTGGAAATGTGTTGGAGGCCAGCTCGACAAAATCGGATATACGCGTTGAGATCTGTTCTAAATGTCATCCTTTTTTCACGGGAAAACAGAAACTTGTGGACACTGCCGGTCGAATTGAACGTTTCCGCAAGAAATATGAAAAATTTCAGAAAAAATAGACAGCCCATTCACGTATTCTTTTAAGCCTTCATATATTGGAGCCAGCGATAATGGGCGTTTTATTTTTTACGACGCCATCATTTTTTAGGTGATATTTTTGGCAGGAAACATCTGCCACTTGTTTTTTCATAACATTTTAGGCCGTTGAAAGGATGGAGCATTCGGACAATCCGGATTTCACGGTCTGATCCTTCCGAGGCGGATAAGCCTCGTGTTTCGCTGAATATAAACCATGTTCGATAAATTAACCGGTGTTGAAAGTCGCTTTTTTGAGGTTGAAAAGCTTTTAAGCGATCCTGCAATTGTTCAGGATCTGGCGGCATACCAGAAGTATAGCCGGGAGCATTCCGATCTCAACAAGATCGTATCCGTTTTCCGGAAGTATAAAAAGACCCTGTCGGAACTCAATGACAGCATGGAGTTGTTGAAAGATAACGATACGGATATCAAAGAGATGGCCCGTGAGGAAGTCCATGCCCTAACCCTTAAAAAAGAGCGCTTTGAAACCGATCTTAAAAAGCTACTTTTGCCCAAAGATTCCAATGACGATAAGAATGTCATCCTTGAAATACGTGCCGGTACAGGTGGAGAAGAGGCCGGGCTGTTTGTCAGTGATCTTTTCAGGATGTACAGCAGGTATGCTGAAGGCAAGAACTGGAAAGTCGAAGTCCTAAGCCATCACGCCACCGGTGTCGGCGGGTTAAAAGAGATTGTCGCCATGATTCATGGGAAAGGGGCATTCAGCTGTTTTAAATATGAAAGCGGGACCCATCGTGTTCAACGTGTTCCGGAAACCGAGACACAGGGGCGGATACACACGTCTGCGGTTACCGTTGCGGTTTTGCCCGAAGCCGAGGAGGTCGAACTCCATATCGATCCGAGTGAGATTAAAATCGATGTGTTCCGAGCGACCGGACCGGGGGGCCAGAGTGTCAACACCACCGACTCCGCCGTACGTCTTACCCACCTGCCAACCGGAATCGTTGTTTCATGCCAGGACGAAAAATCCCAATTAAAGAACAAAAACAAAGGCATGAAAGTCCTTCGCGCCCGTATTCTCGATGGTATGATCCGGGAGCAGAACGAAAAGAGATCCCAAGAGCGAAAAACCCAGATCGGAGATGGAGATAGAAGCGGGAGAATCAGAACCTATAATTTCCCCCAGGGCAGAGTTACCGACCATCGAATTGGGCTCACCCTATACAAACTGGAACAGATTCTGCAGGGCGAAATAGATGAAATCATAGAAGAGCTTACTACTTTTTATCAGACCCAGGCATTACAGAATACAGAATCCAATGAACTCCATTGAGCCTGAATGGACCATAATAAAACTTCTTAAGTGGACCACTTCTTATTTTAAATCCCGAGATATAGAAAGCCCCAGAGCGACCGCTGAAATACTCCTTGCCCATGTCTTAGAATTAAAAAGGATAGATTTGTATTTGCGGTACGATCAGCCGCTGTGTGCAGAAGAATTGTCACGGTTTAAGGCGTTGATCAAACGGCGGGTTAACAGGGAGCCGGTGGCATACATTTTGGGATTCAAAGAATTCTGGTCCATGGATTTTGCAGTTACAAAAGATGTTCTGATTCCAAGACCTGAAACCGAGTTTTTGGTTGAAGCTGCATTAAAACTACTGCCGGAAGGTTCAATATCCAAACAAAACCGAACACGAAAGCGAATATTAGAGATGGGGACGGGGTCCGGGGCTGTGATTCTGGCACTTGCATCCATGCGACCCCATCATCTTTTCTTTGCCTCGGATCGGGCCATCGCGGCGACGGTTCAGGCCAAACAAAATGCAGTGCGTCATGGTCTCCAGGGATGTGTCAATTTTTTTTGTTCGGACTGGTTTGATACTTTCGGTAGCGGAACACCGGTGTTTGATGTCATTGTATCCAATCCTCCCTACATTCCGAGGGGGGTGATTGCCGGGCTTCAACCAGAAATACACCGGTACGAGCCGATTTCGGCCCTTGACGGCGGTGAAGACGGACTTTCAAGCGTAAGATCTATCGTGAATGCCGCGCATCTGCATCTCTGCCCGGAGGGCTACCTGTTGCTGGAGATCGGCCATGATCAGAAAGATGATGTGCTGAAAATCATCGAACAGTCCGGGAATTATGAAAAAGTCATCTTTACCAAAGATTATGGGGGATACCATCGTATTGTCCAGATGCAGAAAAAGGGAACCTAACAAAAACACGGTGTTTTAAAAGCAAAAAATATAAAAAATGGTTGCGAGTCGACATTTTATTTGTTAAATAGATCAGTTTAATAAATTCGCACGCCCTTGGACCTGTTTCCCGGTGCCCCGCATGACGAGGTCGGATACAGGAGAGATAAGGACGGTGGAAAAAACCAATTAAGAAGGGAGAAAAAAATGGCGTATATTACAATGAAAGAACTCCTTGAAGCCGGAGTTCATTTTGGTCATCAGACAAAACGTTGGAATCCCAAGATGAAACCTTATATCTTTGGGGCCCGAAACGGTATCTATATTATCGATCTTCAGAAAACCGTTCGGATGTTCAGAACCGTGTATGATTTTGTCGTTGATACGGTGGAAAAGGGCAAACCGCTGCTTTTTGTGGGTACCAAGAAACAAGCGAGAGAATCGATTTATGAAGAAGCCAATCGATGTGAGATGTTTTACGTTCATAACCGGTGGTTGGGGGGAATGTTGACAAATTTTCACACCATCAGAAAAAGTATCGACCGCTTGAACTATCTTAACGGCATCGTAAACGATGAAACCATCGATCTTTTCCCCAAAAAAGAGCGGTTGAAATTAAGAAAGGAGCGGTTAAAGCTCGATAACAATCTTGGGGGAATCAGAACCATGAACGGGCTCCCAGGGGCGATTTTTGTTGTTGACCCCAAAAATGAAGCCATTGCCGTCCGTGAGGGAAGACGCTTGGGGATCCCTATTATTGCGATTGTGGATACCAATTGCGATCCCGATGAAATCGATTATATTATACCGGGAAATGATGATGCAATCCGTGCAATACGGCTCATTACATCCAGAATGGCCGATGCGTGTATCCAAGGAAGAGAGCGTCTGGCTGAAAAACAGCAGGCCGAAGCCGACAAAGAAATAGAAGAGGTGTCTGCTGTGGAAGCTGCCAGCGCGGAGCTAAAACCCGGTGAACGGAAGGTGATTTCAGACGGTTCAGAAGGCCCCGTTGTAGAGATAATTAAAAGAACAACACCTGAAGGTCAACCTGATTCTGAAAAATTAAAGCCTGCTGACAGCGAAGAATCCGGGGAAAAAACCGAGGTGGAAAGAACAGGAGAATAGTGATGTCAACAATCAGTGCGACAATGGTTAAGGAGCTTCGAGAGAAGACCGGCGCCGGTATTATGGATTGTAAGGGAGCACTTGCAGAGTGTGATGGTGATATGAGTCAGGCCATCGATTTTTTGAGAAAAAAAGGTTTGGCGACGGCTGCTAAACGGGCCGGAAGGGCGATGACAGAAGGGATCATCGAGTCTTATATCCATATGGACAACAAGCTCGGGGTTCTGGTTGAAGTTAATTGTGAGACCGATTTTGTAGCAAAAAATGACGATTTCAAGGAATTTGCAAAAAATATTGCCATGCACATTGCAGCCACCAATCCTGTTGGGATCCGACCCGAAGACGTTCCTGAAGAGACCCTCAACAGGGAAAAGGAAATCTATCGAGGCCAGGTACTGGAAATGGGCAAACCTGAAAAAATAGCGGATAAAATTGTTGAAGGTAAGATGCAGAAATATTTCAAGGAGAGCTGCCTGATGAATCAGGCGTATGTTCGTGATCCGGATATGACTGTTGAAGATCTGTTAAATGAAATGATTGCAAAAATCGGTGAGAATATTTCAATTAGCCGATTCACGAGATTCAGGATTGGGGAATTATAGACCTTGACCATGCCCAGATATAAAAGGATCCTCTTAAAACTTAGCGGTGAAGCGCTGATGGGGGATCAGAGTTTTGGGATAAGTCCCGAGATAATAAAGTACGTGGCCGGAGAGGTCCGTTCCGTATTTGACCTCGGGGTTCAAGTCGCTATTGTGGTCGGCGGTGGTAATATTTTCAGAGGTATCGCCGCCTCCTCATATGGCATGGATCGGGTCTCTGCCGATCGAATGGGAATGCTGGCCACCGTCATTAACAGCCTTGCGTTACAGGATGCTTTGGAAAAAAAAGGGGTTGTGACCCGTGTTCAGACGGCGATTTCAATGCATGAAGTGGCGGAACCCTTTATCGCTCGAAAGGCGGTTCGCCACCTGGAAAAGGGACGGGTGGTTATCTTCGCAGCAGGTACCGGGAATCCTTACTTCACAACCGATACGGCTGCGGTCCTCAGGGCCCAGGAAATACATGCGGAGATTCTTTTAAAAGCCACGAAGGTCGACGGACTCTACGATGCAGATCCCGTTGTCGATAAAAATGCAAAATTTATAAGAGAAATAAGATATATGGGGGTTATCGAAAAGCAGCTCCACGTCATGGATATGACGGCGATTTCCCTGGCGATGGATAATAAGCTTCCGCTTATTATCTTTAATCTGACCCATAAGGGGAATATCAAAAAGGTGGTGTGCGGAGAAACGGTGGGAACCCTGATAAACCATTAAAGGAAGACGCCATGATTGAATCGATATATCAAGACACCAGAGATGGTATGCAAAAGTCGATAGATGCGCTAGAAAATGAATTGAAAAGGATCCGGACAGGACGTGCTTCCCTTTCACTTATGGACGGCATTCGGGTCGATTATTACGGCACACTGACACCCCTAAACCAGATGGCATCTCTTGCAGTTCCCGAAAGCCGCCTGATTACCATTCAACCTTGGGACGTGTCCGTTATCAAGGACATTGAAAAGGCCCTATTGAAGTCCGATCTCGGTCTTACGCCTTCAAATGACGGCAAGCTGATACGGATCTCCATTCCGCCGCTGACCGAAGAGAGAAGAAAACAGCTGGTAAAGGTCGTATATAAAAAGGGTGAAGAACATCGGATCGCGGTGCGCAATCAAAGACGTGATGCCAACGATCTGCTGAAAAGCTTGAAGAAAGATGGCGAAATTTCGGAAGATGATGCTTTCAAGGCTCAAGATCAGATACAGAAAATAACAGATGAGTATATCCAGCTTGTCGATGAAGTCTGTAAAGATAAAGAGAAGGAGATCCTTGAATTCTAATACACCTTCGGTTGTTGGCACAGATCTTAATCCTGAAAAAATACCCGCCCATGTAGCCATCATTATGGATGGTAACGGTCGATGGGCCAAAAAGCGCCTATTAAATCGGATCAAAGGTCATGAAAAAGGTTCCGAGGCCGTTCGAACCATTGTTCGGACCTGCCGTGAAATCGAAATCCCCTTTTTAACGCTGTATGCCTTCTCCACCGAAAACTGGCAACGACCCAAATCCGAAGTCACCGCTCTCATGTCCCTCCTTAAAAATTTCCTCGAATCCGAAAAAACAGAGATGCTGAGCAACAATATTCGACTGAATGCCATCGGGCAGATCGAACGATTGCCGGAAGACGTTCGGCAGACACTGCATAAGACCATGGATTTAACCAAAAATAATGACGGTCTGCGCCTGAATCTTGCACTGAGTTACGGTGGACGGTCTGAGATTCTAAGGATGGTCAAACAGATTGCAAAAAAGGTTAAAGAGGGTCATATCGATCCGGATTCAATAACCTCTGAACTTGTATCCGAGCATCTTTATACCGGCGATATGCCGGATCCGGACCTTCTGATCAGAACCAGCGGCGAAGTGCGCATCAGTAATTTTTTGCTCTGGCAGATCGCATATACGGAAATTTATATCACAGATACCTTGTGGCCCGATTTTGGAAAGGATGAATTTGTGCAAATTCTGAAAGACTATCAGGGCCGTGAGCGAAGATTCGGTAGAACCGGATCCTGATCAGCATTTTTCAACTTCGGGTTCAGAACTTAATTCGCTTTGTTCGTCATTGAAATGTCGGAATGCCGGGGTGTTGAAATTACCATTTTGATACGGACGTAAAAATATTTTATACATCGAAACGCTTCTAACAATCGACATTCCGCTTTTTCGGTATCCCAGGTGTGAGACAAAAAGACGTTGTCTCAAGGAACCACATTAAATCAGTAGGTTGAAATATTTCCAAGGCGAGGCATTATGCATTTGAAACGATGGATTACAGCGATTGTGATCATCCCGTTTCTTATTTTATTAATAAGCATCGGGGGGTCATTTCTCCTTGCCGTTGTTATCAATGCCGCGGTCATTATCGCGCTTTTGGAATATTTTCGGATCGGTTTGAACCCCCCTGAAAGGGAAACGTTGAGTGCTCAACGCATTTTGATTTCGAGTTTTCAGAGTTTGGCTTTTTTCACGGGTTCGGCCGTCATATGGGCTGCATATTTTCATTCGTTAAAAATGGTTCTATGCATGATTAGTTTTAATTTTATCGGTTGCGCCCTGGTCTCTTTTCCAAAGTTCAAATTTGATACGTCTGTTTTGGAAATTGTTTTCAAACAGATTCTTGGGGTTATCTATATCCCGTTTTTTCTTTCATTTATAGTTTTGATCCGAACCGGAAACGCGGGTGTTTCCTGGATATTTTTTCTGTTAATACTGGTATTTATCGGTGATACCGGCGCCTACTATACCGGCACTTATCTTGGGCGGCACAAGCTTTGTCCTGCCGTAAGTCCGAACAAGACCATCGAGGGTTCTGTGGGCGGTCTTGCTGCAAGTCTGGTGGCGGGGGCTTTGTTCAAATATTTTTTTATGCCGTCGTTATCATGGGGTTTAAGTCTTTTGTTTTTCTTTTCCATCGGTATCGCCGGCCAGGTGGGAGATCTGTTCGAATCTGAATTAAAGCGGGCCTCCCATATAAAGGATTCCGGAACAATATTTCCGGGTCACGGCGGTATCCTCGATCGGATTGATGCCTTGTTGTTTGCTGCACCTGTTGCGTATTTTTTTAAGGAATATCTACTTACCGGGTAACCGGCAATCGATAATTGGCGTTTTTTTTGACCGGAGCCCTTTACCCGGGATGTTTGAGTGCTATGAAAAATCTTTCCATATTGGGATCCACAGGATCCATCGGCTGTAATGTCCTTAAAATCGTGGAGATGTTTCCAGAACGGTTTGCAGTCAAGGCACTTGCAGCCAAACGAAATATTTCCTTACTGTCCGAGCAGATCGAAAGATTCCATCCTGAAATTGCCGTTGTGTATGATGCGTCCACCGCGGTTGATCTGCAAAACATGCTCCCCCCGGGAGCCGGCGTTGAAGTATTGTATGGAGAAGACGGCTACAAAACTGCTGCCGCCTACCAATCCGTTGACATGGTTGTGGTTTCATTCGTGGGGGCGTCCGGTCTGATGCCGACCCTGGCAGCCATTGAGGCGGGGAAAAACATTGCCCTGGCGAACAAGGAAACCCTTGTTATGGCCGGTGAGATTGTCGTAAAAAAGGCGGCAGTAAATGGGTCGAAGATACTCCCCATCGACAGCGAGCACAGCGCGATTTTTCAATGCATTTCCGGGAATCGACATGAGGATTTGGATAAGATATTTCTTACAGCCTCCGGCGGCCCGTTTTTAAATCTGCCGAGAAATGAGTTCAGGTCCATTAAACCCGAAGCCGCCCTGAATCACCCCACCTGGCGTATGGGCAAAAAAATTAGTGTCGACTCGGCAACCCTTATGAACAAAGGACTTGAGATTATAGAGGCAAAACGTCTTTTCAATATTTCACAGAAAATGATCGAGGTGGTGATTCACCCCCAAAGCGTGATCCACTCCATGGTTTCCTTTAAAGATGGAACGGTAATGGCACAGCTCGGTATTCCCGATATGAAGGGGGCCATTGCATATGCCCTGTCATATCCGGAACGTCTCGGGCTTGAGCAGCCCCTACCGGATTTTGTGAGTATCGGTGCCCTTACTTTTGAAAAACCTGATTTTGAAAAGTTCCCTTGTCTTGCTTTGGCATATCAGGCCTGTGAAACAGACGGGACCCTTCCGGCGGTGCTAAATGCCGCAAATGAAGCGGCGGTGGAGGCCTTTTTAGGAAAACGCATCTCCTTTTTGAAAATACCGGAGGTTATTCGGGAAACCATGGACCAGCATACGGTCATTGCAGATCCGACCCTTCAGGATATTCTTCGGGCAGACCAATGGGCCAGAGAGCAGGCCCAAGCCCTGATTCGGAATTCGGAATAACGGCATCCGGATGGCGGCCATGGAAACGCCTTGGTATTTATCCATGTCTGGTTCTTTACTATGTTGGGGTGTTTGTGATATTATCGTTTAAAAACTATTCGTATCTCGTAATATATAAAACCTAAAGGGAGCGATTTTTAGCTCGATCTGAACCGATCTCTTCGGCAGAGATCTCCTAACTTAGGTAAAAGAAAAAATTTTCTTATCCG
>JAHECI010000332.1 GCA_024641825.1 Desulfobacterales bacterium
CCTCTACATTGAACAAGACGACTTCATGGAGGACCCCCCGAAAAAGTTCTTCCGTCTGGCTCCCGGACGTGAAGTTCGGCTCCGATACGCATATTATATCACCTGCGTGAAAGCGGTAAAGGACGAAAACACCGGTCAAGTGGTGGCGCTGCATTGCACCTATGACCCAAAGACCCGTGGCGGATCATCCCCGGACGGACGGAAGGTAAAAGCCACGTTACACTGGGTTTCGGCGGCCCACGCCATCAAAGCGGAAGTACGCCTGTACGATCATCTGTTTTTAAAAGAAAATCCGGATGATGATAAAGATGTCGATTTTAAAACACATTTAAATCCAAGCTCTCTGGAGATCCTGTCTTCGTTTGTCGAACCCAGCCTGGCGTCTGCAACGCCGGGGAGCCGATATCAGTTTGAAAGACTGGGGTATTTCTGTGTCGATCCTGTGGAATCTTCTGACAAATCCCTTGTATTCAATCGTACGGTCACACTGCGGGATACCTGGGCAAAAATACAGAAAAAACAGCAGAAAAAACAATAACAGAGATGATACCATGCCAATTTATGAATTTTATTGTAAAGACTGCCATACGCTTTTTAACTTTTTTTCCAAAACCGTCAATACGACGAAAAAGCCCAAGTGCCCGAAATGTAAGACTAAAACTCTTGAAAAACAGATTTCTGTGGTGGCGTTTACCGGGCGCGCAAAAGAAGACGGGGATATGGATGATCTTCCGTTCGATAGCAGTAAAATGGAACACGCCATGCAGATGCTGGCCAGTGAAGCGGATAAAATCAATGAGGATGATCCAAAACAGGCCGCCGATCTCATGCGCAAACTTTCCCATATGACCGGCATCAAACTTGGGGACGGCATGGATGAGGCCCTGAGTCGGATGGAACAAGGGGAGGACCCCGAACAGGTGGAGGCTGAAATGGGCGATATTCTGGAAACGGAAGACCCGTTTTCTCTGCCGGGCAAAAAAGCAAAGGCGACCCCGGAAAAAACCCGGAAACTGTTAAGGGATGAAACGCTGTACGACCTTTGACCGGATTTTTTGTTCTTTTTTTTCTATTTCGGTTTCATAAAATTTTACGCGACCGGTCACGTCCTCAACAAACGACCGGTCTTTTATTTGACTTAAATTTGTCTTCACATTATACAATGCTGAAAGGACAGCGGTTCTGGCCATCATGGCCGCAACCGCTCCGTCGGTCACAGCATTGCGGTTCCCCTTTTCCACGACCTTTCCTGCCAGCTCAATAATCTTAAACGCGTCTTCGGCAACACACAATGGAACGCGTGTCGCCTCCTTCAGGCCCTCTTCAACGGCCTGGGCTCTGATGTTTTTTTCTTCTTCGGTATTTTTCGGCAATTTAAACGCCTGCATCACCTGTTGATAGGCGTCGGAATCCTTATCGATATATCCAATGAGTTTATCTCTGAAATCAGCGGCCTGTTTTGAAATGGCTTTCATCTCATCTTCAACCGCTGTATAGTTTTTTCTCCCCACCGTCAGATTGGCCACCATTTCCGAAAGGCTCGACGCAATGGCGGCACTCAAGGCTGCCACACTCCCCCCCCCTGGAACCGGGTCCTTTGACGCAGTTTTTTCCAAAAATTCCGTTATGCTTAGATTTGCCAGTATCATAGGGTTCCTCGAAAAAAATTAAATAGTTCCTCTATTTGAAAATGTCCCCCAGCGCAGCGTCGATGTCAGGATACTGAAATTTAAAACCATGACGCAACAGCGTGTGGGGAATCACCTTTTGGCTGTTCGTCAGCAATGTCCCCATTTCGCCCACAACCAGACGAATCATAAAAGACGGCACTTTCATAAAAGACGGCCGCTTCAGGACATTGCCCAGGGATTTTCCAAAATCACGGTTTCTGACTGGATTCGGCGCGCAGAAGTTGACGGGGCCTTTTATCTCGTTGGTTTCAAGAATAAAATTAATCGCTGAAATAAGATCGGCCATATGAATCCATGGAAACCACTGGCGGCCGCTCCCCAAAGGACCCCCTGCAAAAGATTTAAACGCCGGGATCATCTTGGCAAGTGCCCCGCCGTTTTTATCCAGCACCACGCCAAAACGCATGGCAGCGACCCTGACACCTTTTTTTTCGGCCCGAAAAGCCTCCTTTTCCCAGTCGATGCAGACCTTGGCCAAAAAATCACCGCCGGATGAAGCATCCTCTGTCAACGATTCATCGGCCCGGTTTCCGTAATATCCTGCACCGGATGTACTGCAAAGTATGACCCCTTCTCTGCGAGGCAAGGCTTCGACCAGGTTTCGCGTCGTTAAGATACGGCTATCGTAAATCAGTTTTTTATAGGCGTCACTCCACAGTTTGAAAATATTTCTTCCTGCCAGGTTGATTACGGCATCGACATCCTCTAAGGCATCCTGCCACGGCCCTTTTAAAGTGGTATCCGCCGAGATGTAACGAAAATTTTGGTTCGGGGGAATTCTATGGGCAGAAGATGTCCCCACCGCAATAACACGGTGTCCTCTGTGGATAAGATCATGTATCAGACGGGTGCCGACAAAACCGGATCCTCCGGTAATAAATATCTTCATGGCGATCAACCCCCCTATTCGCTTTTTCATACCCTAATTGAGCGAAAGTTTAGGATGCCCCAGATCCAAGGCATCAAGGACGAAGCCGTAGTCATCTACTGCGAGCCCTTGATAACGAAGGAGGTGGAATATCATAAGCTTTCGCTCAATTCGGGTTATACGGATCCGTAACTATGCAGGCCGGGCAGAAGATTCACACCAAAATACGTGAATAAAACCGCCATAAATCCAATGATTGAAAGATAAGCGATTCGCTTGCCATACCATCCCCGCACCATCCTGGCATGGAGCAGGGTTGCATAAATAAACCAGGTGATCAAAGACCAGGTCTCTTTGGGATCCCAGGACCAGTAACTTCCCCAGGCCGAATTTGCCCAGACAGAGCCGGTGATGATACCGATGGACAAAAAGAGAAAACCGAACATAACCATTTGATGATTCAACTCGTCCAGGACCTGGGCTTTAGGGAAACGAGCGACCAAACTGCTCTTGCCATCGACATCTTTTTGCTTGAAAAGATACATCAGGCTCATGCCAAAGGCAATTGCAAAGGCGGCATACCCCAAAAAACAGGTGAAAACGTGGGCAATCAGCCAGTTGCTTTTCAATGCCGGAACAAGGGGCTGAATACGATCGCTGATGTTGGGAGACATGGAAGCATACGCCATGGTAAGGAAGGCTATGGGTGTGGCAAAGGCCCCCATGATCGTGTTTTGGTACTGTCTTTCCACCACAAGATAGATAATGATAATGGTCCCGGAAAAGAAAACCAAAGATTCATACATGTTTGAAAGCGGGGCATGTCCGATACCCAAGCGGTAGGATTCCACCCACCTCATGATAAAGCCGGCAACGTTTCCGGCAACACCGAACAAAGCGGTCCATGTGCCCAGACTCCCCAGGAACGGTTTCTTGAAAACCAGATGGGCAATATAAAAAAATGCCGCCGCTCCATAAATAAACGTTGTGATCGATAGTAAATTTGAACTGCTCATTGTTTATCCCCTGATAATTGACACGTTAAGATCCATATCGTCTTCATGAACATCATCGCAAATTGGCCAATTTTTCCGAAAGTTTTTTGACCCGCTGTTCCATTCCCATTTTATTTTTGTTGGCCGTACCCGTAACGATGACCCTGCTTTTTGCTTTTCCTTTTATTATCTCGATACAAACCCTCTGATGAGACATGAAAAAAGTGATATAACACCCGATAATCATCATGATAAATCCTGCATACACCAACCAAACTCCCGGATCTTTGGTCACCTGGAGACCGGTGTAATACCGCTGATCGGATCTTTCACCCAAGT
>JAHECI010000046.1 GCA_024641825.1 Desulfobacterales bacterium
CGGAGGAATCATCATCTTTGTGATGGGGATGAACAGCATTTTGATTCCCAACAAGCTGTTGGGGGCCGGTGTTTCGGGCGTGGCCATGATCATCCACTATCTGTTCCCTTCAACGGATGTCGGCATCACCTATTTTTTACTCAATATTCCTTTGATTATCCTCGGCTGGTTCAGTATCAGCAAAAGATTTATGCTCTATACTGTTTTTGGAATGGCATTTTTCTCCCTGACGGCCGCGGTTCTTAAAACGCCTCCGGTCTTCCTCGAAAACCCCATTCTGGTGGCCGTATTCGGCGGCGTCGTTTGCGGCGCGGGCGCCGGAATTGTTCTTCGATCTTTAGGATCTGCGGGGGGCGTGGATATCCTGGCAATATATGCAAATAAGCAATTCGGACTTCGGCCCGGTCTGACCAGTTTCTTGGTAAATGGACTGATCATCCTAACGGGCGCCCATTTTTTCAGTCTTGAAATTGCCCTTTACAGCCTGATTTATGTGTTCACCAGCAGTAAATCTCTCGATGCGGTCCTTACGGGATTCAACCAACGGTTGTCCACCATCATCATCTCGGATAAGTATCAGGAGATCGCTAAAGAAATCTTTGAGAAAATTAACCGGGGCGCAACGTTTCTGCAAGCCCAGGGCGCATACAGCGGCAACCCCAAAGAAGTGATTTTTACCATTACCACGCTGACCGAACTCCCCAAGCTAAAAAACGTAATTTTCAGCATCGATCCGAAGGCGTTTGTGGTGGTGAACAGCACCCTTGAAGTGATCGGGCAACGGCATGGAACCCGGAAGGTTTATTGAGGATTTTATTCGCCTTCGCCTGAATACCCTGTACGTTGCGCCTTTACATCTTGCATATCTGATGATTTTCATGGTACAAACTGACACGGCACGCCAAAATCTCCTTTGTTTTTTTTGTTCTAACCCATTGAATTATAATTTAATAAAGGAATTAATATCGTTGAATTCCTCTACATTATATTCCCTTAAAGTCGTTGCACGTTTTTGAAAGGCAAGGAATGAACCAGTCAATTCACTTGTTAGACCTGATAAATAAAGAAAAATTAGACGATATCCTCAAAGTCTTCACGGAAGTTACCGGGGTTGCATCTATTATCGCCGATGTAAACGGCAAACCGATCACACAACCACACAATTTTTCAATGCTCTGTCAAACTTACTGTCGTTCTTCTGAACTGGGCAGACAGAAATGCCATGAAAGTGACAGTTACGGAGGACAGCAATCTGCAAGATTAAAAAGGCGGTTTATCTATAAGTGTCTTAACGCCGGATTATTTGACAGCGCATCGCCCATTATTGTGAAAGGCTACCACCTCGCCACTGTTTTGTGTGGTCAGGTGCTGGACAAACCGGTTTCAAACGATATCGTTTATGAACGAGCGCGTTCGATCGGTGTCAGCGACATCGAGGGCTATTTGGTCGAATTCGAGAAGATTCCCCTGATGAGTCCGGAACGTTTCGAGAGCATTGTGAATTTAATGGAAGTTGTCACCATGACCATCAGTGAGCTGGCCCTTAGAAAATACCTGTCTTCCGAGTCTTCCCAGCAATATCTTGATAAACTTATTAACAGCGTTTCGGATGGCATTATCTCAACCGATTCAAACAATGCCATCTCGATGGTCAATGAAGCCTGTGTTAAAATGTTTGGTTATGAAAAGAAGAAACTGATTGGCCAATCCATTTTTTCCCTCCTTTCAGATTCGGCTTCGATTACGGCCTATCAAAAACAGATGGAATTGAGCTTGAAGAAAAACGGTCGCGCCGAACTGACCGCCGTCAATGCCGACAACCAATATTTTCCGGTTCAGGTTTCCGTTTCGAGTTTGAAAACAGATAAAAAAAATCCGGGTCATGTGGCCGTTTTTAGAGATGTTTCCGAAGAAAAAAAAATCGAGCGGATGAAAAATGACCTTATTGGAATGCTGACCCATGATTTGGGGAATCCGATCCTTTCGATTCAAAAAGCGATAGAACTTGTTGTGGACGGCACGTTAGGCAAACTCAATCAGAATCAGATGGACGTCATGAATTTGGCTTTAATGACCAATAATCAGCTATTTGGTATGGTGACGGATTTTCTGGATATTTACCGAAACGAAAACGGACAGTTTTTGCTCCGAAAACTTCCCATTGACATGAATCAAATTTTTCAAAACGCCATCAACCAGTTGAACCTTTTGGCCAACGAAAAACAAATTTTTATCTGCTATGTACCGAATTCAAAGCCGCTAACCGTCCATGGAGACGAAACCCGTCTCTTGCGAACGGTCATTAATATCCTGGATAACGCGATTAAATTCAGCCCGGAGAATGGCGTTATCACGATATCCGCAACACTGCTAAACGGGAATGATACGGGAAAAGCAAGGGCAAGAGTAATTCCGAATCTCCTGGGTCAACTCGAAAAGGATCAGGAATATATTCTGGCGTCTATAACGGACCATGGGCCAGGGATACCGAAGTATTATCAAAAGAATATATTTGAAAAATTTTTTACGAACAGCCCCAAAACCAAAAAAGGTAAAATAGGCCTGGGACTAGGGCTGGCATTTTGCAAACTGGTTGTTGAGGCCCACGATGGTTTTATTTGGACAAAATCACCCATTTTCAACACAGACACGGGAAAGAACAAAGGATGTCGTTTTAATTTTCTTTTTCCAATACATTCCGCGCAACCGACGGCTGGAAATAACTGCAAATAGGGAAAACAGAAAACCATGGGCAAAAATGAATCGATACGGGTTTTTCTAGCAGACGACCATCCGTTACTGAGGACCGGTTTGAGATTGAGTTTTGGTCATAGGGAAGATATCAAACTCATTGGCGAAGCCGAGGATGGTTATAGCGCTATAGAGAAGATTAAGAGACATAAGCCGGATGTTTCCCTAATCGATGTGGATATGCCGAGGTTGTCAGGTATTGGTGTCATCCGGATTTTGCGAAAAACTTTTCCCCAAATGAAGCTTATCGTCCTATCCACGTATAATGACGAAGAGTATATTAAAAAGGCCATGGATGCAGGGGCCGATGGTTATGTATTAAAGAGTGTCAAGATTGATGAACTGGTGAGAATCATAAAGTCTGTTTGGTTGGGAAAGACGGTCTTATCCCCGTACCTTGTTAATCTGACCGTCGGGTATACCGATGTTGATCAAAACGGACAAAAGGGGCCCAGCGTTTCTCTTACGCCAAGAGAAAAAGAGGTTCTTCAGTTTGTCGCCGAAGGAAAAGGGAATAAGGGAATTTCCGATTTGCTTTGTATCAGCACCGAAACAGTGAAAAGCCACGTAAAAAACATTTTTAAAAAATTAGAGGTGAAAAATCGCGTTGAAGCGACAACGGAAGCCAGAAAAAGGAGATTGATAACTTTCAAGTAGTATCCCCCACCTACCCTCCAATACCTCCAAATTCCCCCTAATGGGGGAGCATTTTTCCCCTTTTAGCGGGATTGTTATCCTTGTCAATATCTGATTTAAATAGGATCATTGGGCGCTTATTTTTTTGGGTCCATTTCCATCCAATCTGCGTTTTTTTGTTGAACTTTTCATAATCTTTTTTAACACCCCATCCGATTTCGGACAGGATGCGAGACGATGCCATATTACCACCCATGTAAAATAAGAGAAAACATCCCAAACCGCATACATCATTTTGCGATCGATGGGATTCACAACCATTCTAATAGTTAGTCTTTCATAAAGGTCTTATAGAGGCCCTTAACCATAAACCATTTACCCTAAAGGAGGACTAAAATGAGTCGGATGTTACTTGCACCCGGGCGGTATATTCAAGGCGTCGGTGCCATGAATGAAATCGGTTCCCATGCTGCCAATTTGGGATCTATGGCACTGTTGACTGGAGGTAAAAGAGCGTTGTCTTTTTGTGGCCAGGCAATTCAAGCCAGCCTCCAGAAAAATGAAATCGGCTGTCATCAAGAAGAATTCAGGGGAGAATGTTCGGACAATGAAATCAATCGATTGGTAGAAGTCGCCAAGGCAAACGGAGCGGACCATGTCATTTGTGCGGGGGGCGGAAAGGTGATAGACACCGGAAAGGCGGTGGCACATGAAATGAAAATTCCGGTGATTGTCGTTCCCACTATTGCGGCAACAGATGCACCCTGCTCTGCCTTGTCTGTTATTTACACGGACGACGGCGTCTTTGCACGATATCTCGTTTTGCCCAAAAACCCCGACTGTGTATTGGTCGACACGGCTGTGGTTGCACAGGCACCGGTGAATTACCTGGTTTCAGGTATGGGCGACGCCCTGGCAACTTTCTGGGAAGCAGACACGTGTGCCAAGAGTTGCAAACCCAACGCCTTAAATGGCTCAGCCCCTCCCACCCTCTCTGCTATTGCGCTGGCGCGCCTCTGTTACGATACGCTTTTGGAACACGGTTTTCAGGCCAAACTCGCGGTGGAAAGAAAGGCTGTAACGCCGGCTGTTGAAGCCATTGTTGAAGCCAACACACTGCTCAGCGGACTGGGCTTTGAAAGCGGCGGCCTTGCGGGCTCCCATTCCGTGCACAACGGCTTGACCGTTCTGGAATCGTCTCATGGCAAATTGCATGGTGAAAAAGTGGCTTTTGGGGTTCTGACCCAATTGGTATTGGAAGGGCGTTCAACCGAAGATTTAGATGAGGTTTTAAATTTTTGCCTCGACATAGGATTGCCGGTTTGCCTGGAGGATTTGGGGGTTCATAATCCAACACGGGAAGAGATTCGACAAGTCGCTGAAGCAACAGCAGCCGAGGGCGAAACCATTCATTCAACCTGGTTTCCCGTAACGGCGGACATGGTTGAGTCGGCCATATGGACGGCAGACGCATTGGGACAGGAATTTAAAAAAGGAGATTAAAAATGGGATTACTTCCGGTGTCAATATCAATCGGCATTTTGTGCGGACTTTGGTTTCAGACTACCATTTGGGTGCCTTGGCTGATTCCGTGGGTCGGATATGCGGCCTGGGCTAGTTTCTATTACGCAGGGGGAGACAAGGCGGCCCTTCCAAAATCAATTGCGGCCAATGTGGCAGGTATGCTTCAGGGGGCTATTTTCTTTTGGTTGTGGACAAAAATCGGTGGTGGCAGCCTGATTTTTCTTTCAGTCATTATCGGAATTTTCTGCTTTGTAATGACCATGGAGGGGAACATCCCTTTGCTTTCGGCAATTCCCGGACAATTTGTGGGTGCTGCAGTGTATTTTGGGAATCTCGGGGCTCATAAGGGAGATATTTGGGTAACCCTGCTCAGCACGTTTGTTTGTATGCTGATCGGAAATTTTGCTGGATTGTTATCCGCAAAATTACCGGATCTGTTTAAGAAGGCCTCACCTGCTGAGGAATAACTGAATTCTAAAAACCAAAAGGGGTGTCGAGGCTGCCTCGACACCTCCTATATTTTACGATCATAAAAAAGGAGGATCATCTCATGATTAAAGAAGCTTTGGGATTGATTGAAACAAAAGGTCTGGTCGCCAATATTGAAGCATCGGATGCAATGGTAAAAGCGGCCAATGTAGTATTGATTGGACAGCGGCAAATCGGCGCTGGTCTCGTAACCACCATGGTCAGAGGAGATGTGGGGGCAGTTAAAGCAGCCACGGACGCAGGCGCGGCAGCTGCAGCTAAGGTAGGAGAAGTTATTTCGGTGCATGTCATTCCAAGACCCCACCAGGATGTCGAAATGATTTTGCCGAAAACGCCCTCAGCCGAGTAAGCGCCTTCCTGCTCCTTTTATCATATTCTAATCGGAAAAAATCAGGAGGATATACCCGATGGATGAACAATTAATCGAAAAAGTAATGCAAGAAGTCATGAAACGTGTGGGGTCTGATACTTCCAAAAAAGAAGTGAAAAAAAATACCCCTGAAGAGAATAAAACGCTATTTCCCGCATCCGATGCCCTGGTTCAGGTCACCGAATTTGTTGGTGCCAGCATGGGAGACACCCAGGGAATTGTTATTGCCAACCTGGATCCCGCTATTCATGAGCTGATGGATTTTGATAAAAAATTCAAGTCCATCGGCGTCATCGGCGGACGTGTGGGTGCAGGCCCTCAATTGATGGCGGCGGATGAGGCTGTGAAAGCGACCAATACGGAAATCATCCGGGTTGAAATGCCCCGGGATACAAAAGGCGGCGCCGGTCACGGAAATCTGATCATTTTTGGCGCCGAAGATGTATCCGATGCCCGTCGCGCCGTGGAAGTTACCCTTGAAGTCTTGCCCAAATACTTCGGAGATGTTTATGCGAATGAACAGGGGTACACCGAAAATCAGTATTCCGCCCGGGCCAGCATATGCCTGAACAAAGCTTTGGGAGCGCCTGTGGGCAAAGCTTTCGGACTTATTCTCGGAGCGCCTGCCGTAGTCGGCATGCTGATGATCGATACCGCTGTCAAAGCTGCGGACGTAGAGATCGTCGGCTATGGTTCCCCCAGTCACGGAACATCACTGACCAATGAAGTCTTTATCTGGGTAACCGGTGACTCCGGTGCAGTCCGCCAGGCAGTAATTGCCGGCAGAGAGGTCGGAAATAAGCTCTTGAGCGCATGGGGAGAAGAACCCAAGTCTCTGAGCACACCATACATTTAGGGGGTGATGGGATATGGCAAAAAGACAGAAACGATTTGAGGTGCTGGCGAAACGCGCGGTCAACCAGGATGGCTTTATCAAGGAATGGATAGATGTAGGACTGGTTGCGATGGACAGCCCAAACGATCCCTCGCCGGGAATTAAAATCGAAAACGGCACCATCGTCGAAATGGACGGCAAGCCCCGAGAAAATTTTGACATGATCGACACGTGGATCGCCGACCACACCATCGACAAGAAAGTGGCCGAAGAGGCCATGGCAATCGACTCTTTGGAAATCGCACGTATGCTGGTGGATATCAACATCCCCAGAGAAGAAATCGTAAGGCTTTCGGTGGGAATGACACCGGCGAAATACGTGGATGTACTTAAAAAAATGAACGTTGTCGAACTCATGATGGCCATGCAGAAGCTGCGTCCGAGACGAACGCCCGCCAATCAGGGCCATGTAACCAATCTGAAAGATACCCCGGCGCTGTTGGCTGCAGATGCTGCCGAAGCAACTTTCCGGGGGTTCAGCGAAATAGAGACCACCGTCGGCGTGGGCCGCTATGCCCCGATGAATGCGTTGTCCCTTCTTGTGGGCGGGCAAACCGGCCGTCCCGGCGCTCTGGCTCAGTGTGCGGTGGAAGAGGCTCTGGAACTCACCATGGGAATGCGGGGGCTCACCCATTATGCGGAAACCGTATCGGTTTATGGTACCGAGCAGGTGTTCGTGGACGGAGACGATACGCCCTGGTCCAAGGCCTTCCTGGCGTCGGCATATGCTTCCCGGGGACTTAAAATGCGGTTTACCTCCGGTACAGGCTCGGAAGTGCAAATGGGATATGCAGAAGGGAAATCCATGCTGTACTTGGAAATTCGCTGCGTAATGGTCGCCAAGGGTGCCGGGGTACAGGGACTGCAGAACGGTTCCATCAGTTGCATCGGCGTTCCCGGAGCCGTACCTGCGGGTATTCGGGCGGTATTGGCGGAGAATGTCGCAACGGTGCTCAATGACCTTGAAGTCGCGTCCGGCAATGATCAGACCTTCACGCATTCGCCCATCCGCAATACGGCTCGAATGTTGATGCAATTCCTTCCGGGCACGGATTTCATCTTTTCGGGCTACAGTTCGGTGCCCAATTATGACAACATGTTTGCGGGATCAACCCACGACAGCGATGATTATGACGACATGCTCGTTTTACAACGAGATCTTCAAATTGATATGTCATTGCGGCCGGTTACCGAAGACGATGTTATTGCGATCCGGAACAAGGGGGCTCGGGCATTACAGGCGGTTTTCAATGAATTGGGACTTCCCCCGATCACGGAAGAAGAAGTCGAGGCCGCAACCTATGCTCATGGAAGTAAAGACATGCCGGATCGTAATGTGCCCGAGGATCTCAGGTCCGTCGATGAAATGATGAAGCGGGGGATCACCGGTATCGACGTTGTTCGTGCGTTGGCAAAACACGGGTTCACCGATGTGGCGCAGAACGTTTTGAACATGCTCAAAGGAAAGGTGAGCGGGGATTATCTCCAGACGTCCGCCATATTCGACGAAAACTTTAATGTGGTGGCTGCCATCAATGATCTTAATGATTACATGGGGCCTGGAACCGGATATCGCCTGGAAGGTGAAAGATGGGAACTCCTCAAGGATATTCGGGCGGCAATTAGCCCTGAAGATGTTTAAGATCGCTATGGGAGGAAATCATAAGATGAATATTTCTCAAGACATGGTTAAAGAAATCATCCTCGAGGTTCTGCGGGAGATGCAGGGGGGTGAAGTAAAAAAAGAAAACCGGTCAACGGCGGCTCCAAAACTTCAATTCAAAGAGATCGGAGAAGCCAAAAGCGGGACCAATCGAAATGAGGTGGTCATCGGAATACCCCCGGCGTTTGGTACGGCCATGACGCAAACCATCATTAATATTCCCCACAAGGATGTAATGAAGGAGATTATGGCCGGTATCGAAGAAGAGGGCCTGAAAGTACGTGTTATAAGGGTCAACAGAACCGCAGACGTGGCGTTTATTGCCCACGAAGCGGCCAAACTGAGCGGTTCGGGTATCGGAATCGGCACCCTGTCCCGGGGCACCTCGGTCATCCATCAGCGGGATTTGGCGCCCCTTCAGAACTTGGAGCTGTTTCCCCAATCGCCGCTTGTGGACCGGGAAACGTTTCGCGCAATCGGCCGCAATGCGGCCAAGTACGCAAAGGGGGAGAACCCGAAGCCGGTTCCGGTGCGGAACGATCCCATGGCCCGGCCCAAATATCAGGGGCTTGCGGCATTGCTGCATAATAAAGAGACCCAATATGTAAAACCGAAGATGAAAAGCACCGAAGTAACGGTTACACTTTAGACCGGCTCGTAATTCGGGGGAGAGAAAAATTCCAATTCTTCCCTTTGTACGAGCAGTTCTTAAGGAACGATTATCCAAGGAGGAAGTGCTAATGGCTCAATTGAAAGATATGAACATCTCGCCGGATTTGATCGCGGAGGCCGTGAAGCGTGTTATGGCTGAAATCGGGCAGGGTTCTGTCCAAGGACCGGCAAAAAACAAACCTGCCGGCAAGCTTGACGCAAAAAAGGATTTTCCTTTGGGCGAAAAACGTCCTGAACTGGTCAAATCCGCCAGCGGATTGTCATTGGACGAGATCACTCTTGAAAAGGTTGTTGCCGGGAAAATCAGCTTTGATGATGTAAAAATCAGGCCCGAAACTTTAGAATATCAGGCCCAGATCGCGGAAGACATCGGACGGCCGCGCATTGCAGCCAATTTGAGACGATCTGCCGAAATGACCCGCATTCCCGATCAACGCGTGCTTGAAATATACAATTCGCTGCGCCCTTACCGGTGTACCAAACAGGAACTGCTGGATATCGCCGATGAACTGGACTCCAAATACGATGCCAGAGTGTGTGCTGCGTTTGTCCGTGAAGCGGCAGATGTATATGAAAAACGGGGCCGGTTAAAACAGTAACAGGATAGTTGTGAGCATGCCATATATTGCCGGTGTAGATATCGGGAATAATACAACGGAGGTCGCCATTGCCGATCTCGGGCCAGGCGGTGATGTTCAGGTTGTTTCCAGCAGCATCGTGAAAACCGTGGGGATCAAGGGAACGCTTCGCAATGTTCTTGGGGTCATCGACGCTCTGGATAGGGCGTTGGAACCCCTGTCGGTTCCCAGAAAAGATCTTCAAAGGGTTTTTCTCAATGAGGCGACACCGGTTATCGGTGACGTTGCCATGGAAACCATAACTGAAACCGTGATTACCGAATCGGCCATGATCGGCCACAATCCTTCGACTCCCGGCGGTTTGGGGCTGGGGGTCGGGACCACCGTCGCACTGGAAGAACTGCCCCGGGCTTCTTCGGACGGGCAGTGGATCGTTGTAATCCATGGGAATGTCGAGTTTCAAGAGGCGGCCGGGCAGTTGAACCGGGCTTTTGAAAGGAATCTTCAGATTGCCGGTGCCATCGTTCAGAAAGATGACGGCGTGCTGATTCACAACCGCTTAAACAGGCCCATTCCCATTGTCGACGAAGTGCAGCATATCGACCGAATTCCCCTGGGCATGCCGGCGTCCATAGAAGTCGCCCCGGTGGGTAAAACCATCGAAAAACTGTCCAATCCCTATGACATTGCGACCCTGTTTGAATTGACTCCGGATGAAACCCGAAGCGTTGTCCCCATTGCCAGAGCCCTTACCGGCACGCGGAGTGCAGTGGTTATTAAAACACCCAGCGGCGATATCCGCCAGCGCCGAATTCCGGCAGGGAAACTCACCCTCATCGGAAAACAACTCAAAGCGGAAGTCGAGGTCGAAGAGGGCGCCGAACCCATCATGGAAAAAGTTGCTCGGGTTGCGCCGCTGGTGGAAATTCAGGCAGACGCCGGAACCAACGTCGGCGGGATGATCGAAACGGTTCGAAAGGTGATGGCCGATCTTACCGATCAGCCGGTAAGTGCCATCCGGGTTCAGGACATTCTTGCCGTGGATACGCTGGTCCCCCAGAAAGTCCTGGGAAGCTTGGCGGGTGAATATTCCCTGGGGAATGCCGTGGGGCTGGCTGCAATGGTGGAGACCAACAAAATGCCGATGCAGCGCCTGGCCCGCAAACTGGAAGAAGAAATAGAGGTTCCCGTTCGCGTCGGGGGCGTTGAGGCCGAAATGGCGATTCTGGGCGCCTTAACCACCCCCGGAACAAGCCCTCCGCTGGCGATACTCGATCTGGGGGGCGGTTCAACGGATGCATCCTTGATCAAAGAGTCCGGAGAAATTCGAAGCACTCACCTGGCGGGCGCCGGAGACATGGTCACCCTTCTCATTAACAAGGAGCTTGACCTGGAGGATTCGGTTTTGGCGGAACAGATCAAATTTTTTCCCCTGGCAAAGGTCGAGTCCCTTTTTAATATGCGGCACGAGGACGGATCGGTGCAATTTTTCCCCGAGCCCCTGGACCCCCGCCTTTTCGGGCGCGTTGTCGTAATCACGGATAACGGCCCGGTGGCGGTTCAAACCCGGGAACCGTTAGAAAAAATCGTCAAGGTCCGGCAAAACGCAAAGAGAAAAGTATTTGTTCAAAACGCCCTCCGGGCACTGAAACAGGTGGCCCCCGCCAACAACATCCGGTTAATCAGTTTTTTGACCATGGTCGGCGGATCCGCCCTGGACTTTGAAATTCCAAAAATGATTTCCGATGCTCTCGTTGAATATGGCACCGTGACCGGAAGGGCCAATGTTCGCGGGAAGGAGGGGCCCAGAAATGCAGTCGCTACGGGACTGGTTCTGGCCCACGCTGAAAATAAAAAAGGATAATCCAATGACGGACGCGCAATGGCCCGGAGACAATGCAAAACCGGTTGTCCGCATCTCTGTTTTGGGGTCTGTACCTGAAACCATTATCCAATATATTTGCTGGGGGTTGGAAGAGGAAGGAATTCCGGCTGAAATTCAAAAAGTATCCAAGGGCCCGACGCTTCTATTGGCCAAACAAGCTGCCGACGCTTCCAAGCTCAACGTTGGGATTTGTGTGAACGGCGATGCGAAAAAAATTGTTTTACACCATCGTGACCTTCCGGGAGATACGCCATTATTCGTACTGACGGATAAAGATTTCCACATAACCCGCCTAAGGACCCTGGGAACCAATGCCGCTCGGCTGGTAAAAGGGGAACCCTTGGTGTTCGAGAACGAAGAAAATCAACAGGACGAATCCCAGAAGTCCGTATGGCTTAAAAAAGAGACATCAGAAAAAAACGGGACATGGACGCAAGATCAACTGGACGCAGTGGTCACTCGGATTGTCGCTCAAATCATGGATTCGGAAAGTAGAGGTGATACATGAAAAGATACAGCCTTGGACTCATAGAGACTTGGGGATTTTTGCCGGCCGTCGAGGCTGTTGATGCTGGAATGAAATCGGCCAACGTCATTTTCGCAGGATATGAGATCACCCGAACAGCACTGGTTACCGTAAAATTTATCGGGGATGTCGCAGCGGTGTCTACAGCGGTCAGGGCAGGGATGGCGGCAGCGGAAAAAGTGGGCAAGGTCATCGCGACCCATGTGATTCCCAGGCCGGATCCCCAGCTCAACATTGCACCCCCAAAACCCATAAGCCCATTGAAAAAGACGAAAGCGACCCCAGCCATTACAAAAGAATCCAAGTCCGAAACAGAGGCGGTGGGACCCGATGCGGTGAAAAAGGCAAAAAAACCGGCCGGATCCTTACCCGAGACGCCATCAAAAGAGGAAAAGAAAAAAGAAACGCCAAAGGAAGAATCCTTGCCTCCGAAAAAAGTGGAAAAAGCAAAAAAGGCAAAGCCCCGGCCGGCAAAAAAGAAAGCAAAAAAGCCGGCAAAACCGAAGCCGCCTTCGAAGAAAACCAGAAAAAAACCGGTGGGGCCCTGAAAAGAAAATAAGCTGAAAAAAAGCGGATAATTTTTATATGTCCCAGAATTCTCGAACCATGAAGAACGATTAAATATCAATTTGAAAGGAGTATTCAATGGCAGATCTTCGTTCATATGTTTACCTTGACCGCTTGCAGCCCCAGTTCGCTGCTTACATCGGTGCAAACGCCAGGGGCTATATCCCGATCCCGGGAATGGCTGCCATGCTGGTGGAAATTTCACCGGGGGTTTTAATCAATCAAGTCATCGATGCGGCGGTAAAAACAGCCAATATCCGTCCAGGACTCATGGTTGTTGAAAGACATTTCGGTGTTTTGGAATTCCATTCCCAGAACCAGGCGGATGTCAAACATGCTGCACAGGCGGTGCTTAAAGTCCTGAAGATGACCATTAAAGATCGCATTAAACCCCAAATTTTAAGTTCTCAGATCATCCGGAAGGTAAATGCCTACCACGCCCAAATGGTCAATGTTTCCCGTCTGTGCTCCATGTTGCTTCCCAATCAGGATTTATATATCCTGGAGGTTCAGCCGGCTGCATACGTGACGCTGGCGGCCAACGAGGCTGAAAAAAATGCCCAGATTACACTGGTGGACTGCAGAACGTATGGTGCGGTGGGACGTTTGTACATCGGCGGAAAGCAGTCCGATGTTGAACGGGCTGCCAGTGCTGCTGAAACCGCCATTAAAGCCTTGGACGGTAAAGAGGCTTAACGGTCGTATTCTATGGAAATCAGTCTGACAGCAAATCAGCGGATAGAAGATTTCGAATCTTCCTTGTCCCTCAATGCCGCACAACATCCAAATGGATCGCTCTATACCGGTGTGGATTTGGGAACCGCCTATATTGTGACGGCCGTCGTAGACCAGAAAGGGGTCCCTGTAGCGGGGGCACTCACACGCAGCCGGTCCAGCATTCGCGATGGACTTATTCTGGATTACGTGGGTGCCATTTCCATACTGCGGGAGCAGGTCGCCAAAATTCACAG
Source organism: Desulfobacterales bacterium (assembly GCA_024641825.1). Lineage (GTDB taxonomy): Bacteria > Desulfobacterota > Desulfobacteria > Desulfobacterales > UBA11574 > JAAXQD01. The sequence goes on from JAHECI010000046.1 coordinate 13,528, forward strand.
TTTCGGATTTCCAATAAAACGTGCGGCGGCAGCCTATCCGCCGGGAACCGCCGGAAGGAATGCACGGGCGTTCGGCAATGTGCTGGAAGCGGTGGGACTGGATGTGCAGGTGCTCACGGATGAACCCACCGCCGCCTCGGTGGTTTTGGAGATTTCAGACGGCGCGGTGGTGGATATCGGCGGCGGGACTACCGGGATCTCAGTGATAAAAAACGGAAAAGTGGTTTATACTGCGGATGAGCCCACCGGAGGGATCCATGTGGACCTGGTCCTGGCAGGGCACTACAAGGTCCAGGATCATGAGGCGGAAAAAATGAAAAGGGACGCTCAACGGCAGGCTGAAATTTTTCCGCTGATCCGGCCGGTATTTCAGAAAATGGCCACGATTGTCCGGAACCACCTCCGGAATCATCCGGTGAAAACCTTGTATCTGGTGGGGGGAACCAGCTGTTTTCCGGGAATCAAGGAGGTCATGGAGGATGAAACCGGTTTAAACGTCCTTATGCCCAAAAATCCGTTGCTGGTCACTCCGCTGGGAATTGCCTTGAGCTTGCTCAAGAAGAATTAGACCGGTTTTCTTCCGATCGATTTAAACGCTCCGGCGCAAGCTTCCGGGTCTTGTACAGTAAGGAATTCTGCCATTTTGGGATTCGCTCGCTAAGGCAGGTCAAAAGAATGACTATGACGAAAGAGCAGATTCAAAAAATCGCCATTGAGGTCATCGGGAAACTGGCCGTCCGGCTAGGGGCGGACGGCAGCAAGGGAACTTTGATCGCAGTTCTTACCGGTGCAACCGCTGAATTTGGACAGGCCATCGATCAAATCCGCGCCCTTGTCCTCAATGGGTATAAGATACAGCTGCTTCTTTCCGAGAATGCCGAAGGACTTTACGGCCCGGTTGTGAGGGATCGGTTGGCGGGTTTCCCGAATATAGAACCCTTAGATACATCCGACTGGTTGAAGTCCCTCAAAGAATCCGAGGCCATGCTTGTTCCGCTTTTGAGCATGAACACCTTATCCAAAATTTCCATGCTGATTGCCGACAATTTGGCCACCAACCTTATTGTGCACGCCCTCTTTGCAGGGAAACCGATTTTTGCAGGACAGAACGGCGCCCACCCGGATGGCGAACATTGGAATCAGAAACTCGGAATTTCTGAGCAAAACTCCGTGCTCAGGCAAGTTGTTTTGAAAAGAATGGAGACAGTCAGAGC
>JAHECI010000333.1 GCA_024641825.1 Desulfobacterales bacterium
GATCTTTAACAAATTCCACGGCCACCATCAAGCCTTTGCCCCGGACATCCCCCATGCATTCATGAGATTTTTGAAGTTTTACAAGTTCGTCCATTAAACGCTTTCCCTGAACCGCTGCATTTTCCATGAGTCCTTCTTCTAAGAGTTCAATGGTGGCAAGGGCTGCCATGCATGAAACGGGATTTCCCCCGAATGTTGAGGCATGGGAACCGGCCTCCCAGTCCATGATTTCCGCCCGCGCCGTGAGGGCCCCCAAGGGCATGCCGGAAGCGATGCCTTTGGCAAGGGCGATGATGTCCGGATCCACGCCGAAATGCTCCATGGCAAACATTTTTCCGGTTCGGCCCATTCCGGACTGAACCTCATCGGCCACATAAAGAATGCCGTATTTTTTGGCTATCTTATTCAATTCTCGATGAAATTCAGGCGGGGGGACAATATATCCCCCTTCACCCTGTATGGGTTCCACAAAAATGGTCGCCACCTCTTCCGGAGGGATGGTGGTTCTAAAAAGGGTATCTTCGACCCACCGGACACATCCCAGTTCGCATTCGGGATAAGAGAGATTATAAGGGCATCGGTAACAATACGAATATGGAATGTGCGTGATTCCGGGTACCAGCGGATTGTAATGTTTCTTCTGAATGGTCTTGCTTGCCGTGAGTGAAAGCGCGCCCATGGTCCGCCCATGAAACGCCCCGTAAAACGCCAGGTTTAATTCACGTTTTGTGTGCCAACGTGCCAGTTTAAAGGCCGCCTCCACCGCTTCTGCGCCTGAATTGCCAAAATAGACTTTTTTGGCACCTTTTCCGGGTGCCATATGGGCAAGTTTTTTGGCCAGTACAATCTGGGGTTTGTAATAAAAATCCGTTCCCGACATGTGCAACAGAAGATCAGCCTGTTTTTTGATGGCCTTAATCACTCTGGGATGACAGTGTCCTGTGGCACAAACGGCAATACCTGCTGTAAAATCCAGAAATATGTTGCCGTCCACATCATGTACCCAAAGTCCTTTGGCTTTTTCAACCACCAGCGGATAATAGCGGGTATATGAGGGAGAAACGTAAGTTCGATCCTGATTAATGAGTTTGCGGGCTTTTGGACCTGGCAGCGGGGTGCGAATCAGGGGCCATTTTTTCATGATTCCTCCACAGTGAAATAAGCACAAATTATTACACCCGAATTTGTGCAAAATTAAGATTATACAACCAAAGTTCGGCGATTTTCAAGTTTGCCGCCCCAGAGAAATAGGCTCTGCATTTCACAGGGCAGGCAAATACAAGGAAGATGTTGTTTCGCTATAGTCGTCTATGCGGAACGGCATCTGACATAGTAGGTGCGGTGAAATTGAAAATCCCGCAGGGTTTCAAATTATTGAAATTCAATATGTCAGGATACCTTAAAAATATTGTGAAATTAACCTTTTCAAAATTTGAAACGCTCAGTTTAGGTACAATTTTATTCAGGAAGGCACACCGAAAGCACCGGGCAGGGAGTTTGGCGAACCACGCGATCTGTCGTCGATCCGATAAATAGCCTCTCCACGAGCCCTTGCCCTCGAACACCCAGAACAATCAAATCCATTTTATTTGTCTCGGCATATCGGATCAGTTCTTCATGAGCCGGACCGTTCAAAAGAACGGTTTGCGGTTTACACCAGTTAAAGGCTTCTTTGGGGACCATATCTTTAAGTTTGTCTTTTATCTGGGGCTGTATATCCAATTGAAGCTCTTCCCCGTATCCAGCAGATATTTTAAACATGTCCATATATACGAGCGGCTCCATAACATGAACCAGATGCAGTTCTGATTGAAACTCCTGGGCAAGACTGAGCCCGTGTTGAAGGGCCAGGGCGGAATCTTTTGAAAAATCGCAACCCACCAGAATTTTTTTAAATCTTAATCCCTGTTCCGATAGAATGTTTAGATCATGTTTCGGACCACGAACGATGAGCAACGGGCAATGAAGCGTGCGCATGAGGCGTTCGGTGACAGAACCGAGAATCAGTCGTTTGAGCCCGGAGCGCCCGTGGGTGGCAGAAATGACCAGGTCAGCATCCTTTTCTTTGGCCAGACGGGAAATTTCATCGCCGGCATGACCGATGCTGACCAAGGGCTCCCATTGAACCTTTTTATCTCCCACCAACTGTTTCAGTTGATGGTTGGCATTACCGATGGCCTGACTCTGCTGATCCACAAAAAATATGGGCCCATCTCCATATGTGATACTGGTCGGAAAATCAACGACATGGCACACATAAAGTTTGGCCCTAAACTCCTGGGCCAGGGCAATTCCCCAGGACACCGCATGGTTGGAAAAGTCTGAAATGTCAGTGGCGCAAAAAATCGTTTTTATTTCCACTCTCATAACCTTCTCCTTTTTTTTTCAAACCGGTTAACCACGCCCGAGGCGGGTAGAGCAAAGAGCATTTGAAAACTGCTAAAAATTCAGCATTCAGATGAATTAAAAAGATAAGTCAGAACAAAACAGAGATGAAGAATCGAAAACCGGAACCATTTGAGCACGGAACAGCGCATTTTCAGATATGATTAATAAAATACCATAGGATAAAACTGCATTCATGTCAAAAGAAACTCGCTGGACTTTTCAAGCTTTTTTCTTTCCTTGACACCCATATACCGCAGAATTATTATAATTAATAGGCGGCGGGAAAGGAGGGATCATGAAAGCAAAAACACGTTCTACAGAGCAAATCGTAGAAGAACAAGTCAGACGATGGCAGATAATCCAAAAAAAAGAAAAAAAAGAAAAAGAACGTATTTCTGTCATCACCATTTCCAGAGAACCTGGAAGTGGAGGGAACATACTGGCCAAACGACTCTCCGAGCAGCTTGAATTCGACCTATTTTACCAGGAATTTATCCACAATATGGCTGAAAGTGCCCAGGTCAGTGTTCGCCTTCTTGAAACGCTGGACGAAAAAGGCGTTTCAGTACTCGAAGAATGGATATCATCTCTTGTGGATAAGCGCCACCTCTGGCCGGACCGGTATCTCCAGCATCTTATGAAGATCATAGGTACGATTGGGAAACATGGCCGGGCGGTGATCGTGGGAAGAGGCGCCAACTTTGTTTTGCCTTCTGATAAAAGACTCAGCATCCGCGTCATTGCCCCTTTGGAAACGCGACTAAAAAACGTATCTCAGGCGTATGATGTAACCATGGAAGACGCCAAACCCAGGGTTTTAAAAACAGAATCGGACCGAAAATCATTTGTTAAAAAATACTTCAACGATGACATCACCAACCCTCTCAATTATGACCTTATTATCAATACCGGATTATTGAGTATCGATGACGCCGCCAATGCCGTCAAAGGGGCCCTGGGCGGGTTAAGCAGGGCGTAAAAAGGTTCTTCATATAAATTGTATGCACAAGTTTAGGTTGTGGCAGATCCGCCATACAGTGATAGAGGTTTGGAATATAGTTTTTGACTGATCTGTTTCCACTATTGAGTTATCAGTTGATCGAGAATCAGCCCGTGAAAACTCTCTTTTCCGGCAGAGGAGAAGAACCAACCCAGATGAGTAAGGCACACGAAACAAACAGTCACCCGCCAGCTATACCCTGCAAACCAGCTGAATTCATCTGACGGGGGACCCACATGGCCGCAGCCTTTAACGGCGGTAAAACACCCGATTTCAAAAACGATGCCATGCGGGTTGGCAAACGTATGCAGGTGGGATCCCTGGACGTTTATGCGGTCATCAGGACTCGCGAGGATGTTTCGGCATTGACGGCAGCGGATAAATTCCTCTTGCTCCAGTGTTTCCTCTTCGGTTTCGTCTTCAACCACACTTACAGGCATGTCATCGTCTTGATTTTCAGGCGGAACACGAAACAGATAAGAGAAGTCCGGAT
>JAHECI010000334.1:0-1601 GCA_024641825.1 Desulfobacterales bacterium
GACAGCGAGTCTTTTTAAAGGCCGATCAGCCGGTCCTTTGACAACGTCGCCGCGGGTAGTAAATACACTGCCGTGACATGGGCAGGTAAATCCTTTCGTGGTTGCATTGACCGTACAGCCAAGATGAGTGCAGGTGAGGTTGATTGCATAAACATCTTTATGTTCCTTTATCACGGCGATCTTTTTTTGTCCAAAAATCAAGGCACCTTCGCCTGGAACCTCTGCTTTTTTTATTCGCAGAAGCAATTTTCGATGTTTAATTCTGGGAATCAGAAATCTTCCGATCAGCGGCAGAGAAAACACCGACAATATCAGTGTCTTGATTAGTTTTCGACGGCCTTTATGAGTCGTTTCCATTTTTCGACATATGCTTTTTTAAATTCGGGTGATTTTGACGTCATTTTTTTAAAGCGCTCCGGTGTCATAAACGATCCATTGCCGACGGTTTGTCCCTTTTGAGACCAGAACGATGTCAATGTCATGCCGTTTTTCTCAAGTCGATAAATACGATCTTCTTCTTTTTCCAGAAGAAATCTTTCGGGATTATTGTGGCAGCCGTCACACATGATGGTACCGCGACGGATGGTATGTGGAAAAAAAGCCTTCCATTGGGCTGAGAGAAGTCTGTTTTCTTCACCAACCGGTCTGTTGTTTTTGATATCGCTAAAATAGACAATGAATTGCGGCCGGATGGGGCTGATCTTTCTATGCATATTGATACCCAAGGAGGGGAGATCCTGCTTTTTTAAAAAGCCGCTTTTTACATACTGATCAGAACCCCATTCCCGCAAACGAAAATATTGTTTGTTGGGACTCTCCTTAAATCGGATAAAGAAAGTGCCGTATTCCTGGGCAGCCCATGCACTGTGACAGGCATAACACTCGAGGTTTCTTTGATGGGCATCGATGCTGTGTTCGATAACCGTCGGGCTGGCCTTATGGCAGTCGACACACGTTTTAGATGATTTTTTTCCGGCTATCAGGCTCTTCATGGAATGGCAGTCACCGCATTCCATTCCGGCCTGGGCATGAACATCCGGCAGCATTTTGAGAAACGTTTCTCCCTTGACCTCTTTACCCCGCCGATAACGCAGGTTGTCTTCACGAGGTGCTCTCCCGAAAAAGTCCCACCCTGTGAAATATCCTTTATGGCAATCCAGACACCGATTGGACGTTGGTCGGATGAGAATGTCTCCATCTCTTTCATGACAGTCAACACAGCTTTTAACATGGCACGATTCACAGTTTTTTTCAAAAAATTCAGGGTCGTCTTTTCCGAGGGTTTTTTGAACAAAAGCCTTTTCAATAGATCGCGTACTCATGATTTGATCAAAAATGACATGGTACGTTGAACCTGGAATATCCTTGATTCGCAGCCGAATTTTTTTTCGTTCAGGTAAGACGCGGTGAGCCTTTGTATTTTTTCGCGAATCCGGCAACTCAAGATGTAGTTGACCGGATCGGTTGAGGCAAACGTTCAGCATGGTTTCATCGAGTGTCTTTTGATAAATCGGATCTTTGGGATCACCATGGCAAACTAGACATTGGTTCACTGCCAGAACCCTTTTAATTTCCGAACCGCTCAGTGGCCGGGAATTTTC
>JAHECI010000334.1:1611-3867 GCA_024641825.1 Desulfobacterales bacterium
TGATCTTTCCGTTTTTCATCTTCAAAAACCCATCCAGAGGTTTTTCTTTCGATTTTTCACAAAGCATGGTGGCCTGGATGCTGTTCCCGTTAACCACATGCTGCCCAAAGCCCAGAAACATCGGATTTGCATGACATTCTGAACAACCCACGGCGGCTTTGCCGGTATTGTGAGAATAAAACGGTGCAAAACGCAACCGGTTCTTTCCCTTAAACTTTGCCACATATTCCTTTTTGATTGTCCGGCCATGTTCATCGACCACCGTCACAAAGGTCTGGCATCCTGGTGTTACCGGAGAAATCCTGCCGCGCTGGTTAAGGGCCAGTGGAAACGGATAAAGCGTTCGCCAGTCCTCGGTCTCACTGAATTTGCCCGGCGTTTCCTGATCTTTGATATAATCTTTTCCAAACTTTGTTCGGTCATACCGGGTGTGACAGCCAAAACACTGTGGCACGGCCCGGGAATGGCAGGTAAAACACTCCATCCGTTCATGGCCCGCGATGGTGTGTTCCGGTGTTCCGGTAATTACCGGGCTTTGATGCAGTTTTCCGGTGCGTTTGCCCAACACATAGACATTGCCGGATTCGTAAAACACGTTGGAATATTTGCGATCCTTACCGGTGATGATCATTTTCACGCCGGGCTGCATTTTTATGGGGTAGCTTTTTGATTCCCGCATGGCTTCATCGTTTTCACGGGTAATTTCGTTAAGATCAGGGCGGTTCTTTCCGGTGCCGTGGCAGTCCTCACAGCCAATCTCTGTCTGATGGTACATGTTTTCATAGGCATAGCCGTCACCCATGATATCTCTAGACGTATGACAGTCAATACAGTCCATTCCAGCGGCAAAATGGATGTCTTCTGTAATATAAGTGAGATTGCGGGCGCCGCTGATCATTCTGGGACCCGGCAGGCCGTTTTTGGTGGGCACCAAACCATTATTTCCGTCATGAAGTCCCTGGTAAGTCAGCGCCATACGGCCGCTGCGGTTGTGACAGCGTAAACAGACATCATTTCCGGGCAGGGCTGCCAATTGATGGTTTGCCGAATAAGGTTGCTTGCCTTTGACGGTAAGATCATTCCCCTGATAAGTGGCGGTATCGTTATATGGAAAATGGCATGTTGCACAGCCGGAGCCGTGGCTGGCGGCATATTTTTGGTTGTCCTCCCGTCCCACGTGGCAGCGGGAACAAAATTTGCGATACAGTTCTCCGGAAAGGTTATTTAATTGAGAAACACCTTTCAGTTCAAGCGGACTGCCATTTTCGGAAAAGACTTTTGCCGGGAGTGTACTGTAAAGCTTGCCGTCTTCACCCTCCCAGGTTTTCTGGATGTTTTTGATCATGCCGGTATTGGTGAGCATGATATTGGTCCGGACCCGTTGTAATTGATAAGGATGACATTTTCCGCAGGTTTGATCCCAGGAATTTGGATCCGACGGATTTTTTGGTCCATACATCAGACGGTGAGATACGTCTTTATCTTCAGCCTGATTATCACCGCCATGACATTCAACACAGGATGGATGACTTTTTGAGGCCGGCTCAAGGTTTATGTGACACGAAACACAGGTAGATTTGTTCGTTAAGGCAGCGTTACAGGCAATCAGAGACCAAGTGATACCCACAAAAATAGAAATAATGACGAGTCGAGATATAAATGAACCGGATTTCGACCGTTGAATGATGAAGAATCTCAAACGAATGTCTTTGTAAATAGCCATATCCTTGCGGGACATTAGTGGGATTTTTTGGTGTCGTGGCCGTTGAGGACTGTCTGGATCCCTTTGAAATACGGTAAATACGGACGCATATATTTAAAAAGGATTCGGCAAAAAATATAGATTGGAATGAATGTAAAGAGATATCCCACCGATTTTCCGAAAATCAGCGAAAAAGGGAATGCCAAATCAAACTCCACACCGTAAAATCGCGTCTGCATCCACCCCAGTGCAAAAGGTATCGGCCATAAAATCCCAGCGGAATAGGCAACCATGGTAAAGAAGTGCTTTCCCCAGGCGTCGGTAGCCTCCCTGTTTATTGATTTGTAGCTGTCCTTGTCCCCGGCCTGGTAGGCCTTTAGCGAAAGCATTTCTTTGTCATTGATCTCTTTGGACATGGAGTCTAAGTAACGCTTGTTAAACCGGATAGCTAAAGAGACACTCAGTTCGCCGATCACTACGCAGAGAAAAGCAAGGAACATCGTTCCGATGAAATAATCGAGAAGGCTGTAACCCGTTATTCTGTAGAAGGCGAT
>JAHECI010000047.1 GCA_024641825.1 Desulfobacterales bacterium
GTTGTCTTTGGGTTCTTCGATCGGCATGATTAAGCCCGAGACTCTGGACATATGTTGTCAGCTTATGAATATTGTCCGTTCCCAGAAAAGCAAACGCCGGCATGATGGAAAGAGGACCGGTGTTTCGGGGATTGACAAAATGAGCCATGTGCCAGTCGTTTGGATGCTCTCCGCCTTCCTGGGAAAGATCCGGACCGGTCCGTTCCGAGCCGAGCAAAATAGGTTTGTCCTGGATATAATCCCCTGCCTGGGCGATCCTTTCCGCTCCCAATCCCCAATCTATTGACCGGATGGACTGACTGTGGCAGTACACACAACCGTTGGCAATGTAGAACCGCCTCCCCTCGGCTTCGTGAGCGGTCCGTTCACGAAAGATGTCCGAGGGTGCCTCGATACGCGTGGCATACGGCAAAATCACCACCACAAACACAATGACACCCAGAATCAAAAGACTGCCGATAACAACCGCTTTTGGGGTCATTTTCATGAGATTTCTCCGGGGTTAAAAAATATCGATCTTATAATGTTGTAAAATCCTAATATCGCAGAACTGAAAATCATGAGCCCTATAGAGGCCCGGGTGATGTAGTAAATATGTATTTCCGGAAGAATCCGGTAAACGATTTCGCCGTTGAGCCAGGCATTGCCTTGAATCAGGCCCACGATGGTCAGTACCACGGTGAAACCGATGACACCGATGAGAATGAGCCAGTACTGTAAATCAGCCAGAAATCTACTGTACAGGGGTTTACCGGTGATTCGAGGCAGGATATAGTAGAGCCCGCCCAGGGCGATCATCCCGGCGAACCCCAAAACACCGACATGGGCATGGGCGACGACCCAGTTATTGAAATGCGTCACCCGCTGCACATCCGGCAGGGCCATCATGGAGCCCTGAATACTTACAAAGAAATACATAATGGTACCGGTGAAGACAAACTTTGCGCCGATATCTGCATGAATTTCCCCTAACTTTCCTTTTGCCGTGTACCAGATGTTAATGAGAAACGCCATGACCGGTATGACCATAGCTACACTGTCCACGATGGAAATGACTTTGAGCCATGTGGGAACCGGCACCTGGAGCAGGTGATGAGTCCCGATGTGGGTATAAACCACCAGCAGAGACCAGAAACCGAACAGCGAGAGGGTATGACTGTAGAGGGGCGCCCGGCAGGCCTTGGGTATCACATAATAGGCCACACCGGCGGACAGAGGCGTCAAAAGAAGACCAAAAACATTGTGGCCGTAAAACCAGAGAAGAATTGCATCCGGGATACCCACCAAAGAACCGCTGTTGGGCCGCCAGATAACATTTCCAAGGGCAAACGTAACGGCCGTCAGAACCACGGCAGCACATGCGTACCAGATGGAAACATATAGGATCGGTTCCTTTCTTCGGGAAACGGTAATAATCAGATTGACAAAAACCAGAGAAAACGCCAACACCACCAGTATATCGACGGGCCAAATCATTTCAGCATATTCACGTCCTTGAGAATATCCTAAAGCCAGACTCACGACAGCGAAAACCAGGGTAACGTTCCACGCCAGGACGGTGATGACACCCAGTTTTTCGCTGTAGAGCTCGGTTCGGAGCAATCTGGGTACATAATAGAATGCCGCGGACAACAGGCCCGGGGTAACGAATCCGAAAAGCACCAGATTCACATGGATGGGTCGAATCCTCCCGAATACGAGCCAGCCGATGTTTTCTGTGAGATCGGGTGCCATGAGTTCAGTAGCACCGAGAAGTCCCATGGAGGTTGCAACAACAAACCAGAACGCCGAGGTCAGGCAAAAGCCTTTTGCGGTCATAAAATTTAGCGATGACGGTTGTGATTTGCCGGTCAATTGCTTCTCCTTTAATTATGGCATGCCAGCCAGCATCCTAAATTGGCCTCTTTTTGCTTGTGACAATCCACACAGAACCCCATTTTGAATCTTTTTGCCGGAATCCGGTCCATGTTCTGAATCTGTCCATGGCATTGTTGACACTCAATGTTCTTTTTGATGTGCCGTACGTGTCTGAAAAAAACATGTTCCGGTATATAGAAAACTTTTTTCCAAGGTGTCGGTGTATTCGTGTTAAAATAATGATGTTCCTTTTGTATCCATGGGAAATTGGCAATGATGTAATTATGACAGTAGAGACATTTTTCAACCGGAGGTATTCCCGGAAATATCGACCGTTCGACATAGGGGTGACAAAATTGACACTGAATCGCCTTGACACCCGCGTGAACACGATGACTGAAAGGGATAGGTTGTTCAGGCCTGATTCGGGTTGCCGGTGACGCATAAAAAAAATACAAAAATCCGAGCACCAGAAAAATAACGAGGCCGGTCCAGAACAACGCCACCTTATTTTTTGCCAGTATGGATATCTCTTTACCCAAAGCGGTAATGAACACCATGGGTCTGCCTTTGGTGCCGATAATCACTGCCAGGATCAGGATGGTTGTCAGTGTGAAGGTGGTGATAAGGATTTCCATCACGTCGCCTCCCCATCGACAACTCGGACAAGTTCGGGAAACAGGTTCAGGAAAAAGATAACGGCAAGGGACATCAGGCCGAAAAATCCCAAAAATATCAGCCCGTCGGTCAGCCCCAGGGGAAGTGCGGATACATGGGGATTTAAGACCGGCCCAATGAGCAGAAAATGCTCAAGGCAAATCCCCATAATGACAACGGTACAAAGAATACTCATAAATTGTGGTTTTGTTTTGATCTTTTTGTTTAGCAGAATGATGAACGGAATAATGAAACAGATGATAAACACAAACCAGGCCAGAGAATTCCAGGGCGGCGTCATGGTTCGTTCAATAAGGTAGGCGGTTTCTTCAGGAATATTGCCGTACCATATCACCACCAGTTGGACATAGAAAAAGTCCCCCCAAACCAAACAAAAGGCAAAAAAGAGTTTGCCGATATCATGAAAGTCCGACGCTCTCAGTTTGAACTCAATGGCCGGATTGAGATGCAGTATGGAGGCCAGGATAATAATACCGCCCAGACCGATATAAAATGCCTTGACAAAGGTATAGGCGCCAAACAGCGTGGAATACCAGTGAGGATCCATACTCATCACCAGGTCGTATCCGATCAAAGACAGGATCAGTGCAAATGCGAGCATATACAGAATCCCGAAAATCGTCATTCGATCCCGACAGCGATGCACATCTGAAATGCTTCGATCCCACCGGTTATACAGGCGTTTCCGAATTCGGCCGTGAGACACGGATCGATCCAGCTTCAGCCACAAGGCATGATAGAGATAGGCAAATCCCAATCCGTACAGAACCAGGAGCCCCACAACATCTCTGGTAAACAGAAACGGCACGTTCAACCAAATCTCTTTCCCGTGAAGATCCTGATGCAGCCAGGGGAAGATGTGATTTTTGCCTAAAAAGAGAATTAAAAAAAGGACAAAAGAAACCGGAAAAAAAGCGGTGAAAGACTCGGCAAGGTTGGACAAAGGGCCGCTCCACCTGGCCTTTACGGTATGCATCACCGCGGAAAACAGCAATCCCCCCTGAGCGATGGCCGACCATAACAAAAAATTGATCAAATACGCCTGCCAGGCCCTTTCAGGATGCCGACCCGTAAGACCGAAAACAAAGGCGGCAAAACCGATGGCCACCAGCGACAGGCAAATCAGAAACACCGGCCTTTTTTGAAAAGGACCTTTTTTGTTAGGGTTCGATGACATATTTATTTACTTTGTTTTTTGCTCACTGCCCCATAACGGGCTGCGGCCGAAACGTTCAAACCACCATTCCTCTGCCGAAAGATAGTTGCTGACCTCTTCTTTTGAAAATGAAAATTCGTAGTTTTTACAGTAATTATTGATGAGCCTGTAAGCGGCAATGATACGGACGGTCATTTCCTTGCATTTATCTTTGTCGGCTTTGCACCGATCCGGATGCCATTTTTGGATCAGAACTCTGTATTGCGACTTGATATCTTCCATGGTCGCACGTTCAGGCAAATCCAGCAGCATCCGGGCTGCGTTGATGTCTTCAAACAGACCCATTTGAAATTATCTTTACCTCTCCGCCTTTGCTTTGAAAAAAGTGTTTAAGTTCTTCCAAATCTTCCGCTTTACACGATGCCGTGACACCGAAATGATGCCCTGAACAGCGGGGTTCGTACTGTTCGAGCCCCTTATATTCCGGAAGCTGCATCTGGTGGATAAGACCCACGACATTACCGAAAATCGCAAATAAAATGGTAAACTCAAACCCTACGATAAAAAACGGCACCAGAGCAATGACCGGTTTTCCGCTGACAATGAGATGCCATTGGGAAGCGGTGAAAGCCGCCAGAAGAAAGCCGGAAAAAAAACCGGTAATTCCGCCGGCCAAGGTAAAATAACCGACCTTGCTCTTTTTCAATTCAAGGGCATCGGCTATTTTATGGCTGGGAATGGGACTGTTTACGCGACGTAACTGCCAGGGCGAGTCCTTGATGTCCTCAATGGCGGATACCGCCCGGTTTTCGTCCGTAAACAAACCCATCACAGAATATTCAGTCGGCATGGCTTGCTCCTTGATCAACAACTTCCTTCATTTCCGTCATAGACACCGACGGTAGATGTTTGACAAAGAGAAGGTACAGGAAAAAAAACATACAAAATGCACCCAGCATGATACCGAATTCAATAAAGGTCGGCGAATACAGCCCCCAGGCATGGGGGATGAAATCGCGGCTTACGCTGGAGATAATAATGACAAAACGCTCAAACCACATACCGATATTAACGAAAATGGAAATCACGAACAGCCAGGGGATCGTTGTCCGGATACGCTTGAAAAAGAAGAGCAAAGGGATCATTGTGTTGCAGATGACCATGATCCAGAATCCAACGGCATAGTCACCGGTGGGCCGGTATTTAAAAATCGCAATTTCAACTGGATTGTGGCTGTACCAGGCAATGAAAAATTCCGTGCCATAGGCAAATCCCACAATCAAACCGGTAAAAATGATGGTTTTGGCCACATTTTCCAGAACGCCGGTGGTGATAATCTTTTCATAATGAAAGATTTTTCGAATCGGAATCATCAGTGTCAGCACCATGGCCAGTCCCGAGTGGATGGCACCGGCCACAAAATAGGGTGCGAAAATCGTGGTATGCCAGCCGGGCGCAATCCCCAGCGCAAAGTCCCATGACACCACACTGTGAACGGATATTACCAGGGGTGTCGCCAATGCGGCAAAAAACAGGTAGCCACGGGCATAGTGCCGCCACTGCTCATGCGTACCGGTCCATCCCAGTGAGATAATCTTGAAGATTTTTTTGCGAATTCCCGTAGCACGATCCCGAACGATGGCGAGATCCGGAAGCATGCCGGTGTACCAAAACAGTGAACTCACCGTAAGGTAGGTGCTTATGGCCACGACATCGAACATTAATGGTGATTGAAAATTTTGCCAAAGGTTCCGCTGGTTCGGAACCGGCAGCATGTAAAACACCAACCAGACGCGTCCCAGATGAATAAACGGAAAAAGACCGGCAATACAGACCGCGAAAACCGTCATGGTTTCGGCGGCCCTGGCAATGGGATTTCGCCAGCCTGCCCTGAGCAGGTGTAAAATGGCGGAGATCAGGGTCCCCGAATGTGCGATACCCACCCAGAAGACAAAATTGATGAGATAGGTTCCCCAGGCTACCGGAATGTTCATTCCGGCCACGCCGATACCCGTCAATATCTGATAGATCCAGCAGGCGGCACCGGCCAGCACCCCAAGAAATAGGATCCCCACGGCCACCCAGTAGCTGCGATCCGGTGGTTTCAGGGTGTCCAGAACGGTCTGGTCAATTTTTGCAAATGTCAGTTCGGTCATTTTATCTTCATCTCTAAAACCATCGCTGCCTGGGTCGGCTAATTATTCTTCAGCCCTACAAAAGGTGGTTCAGAGTGCGTAAAGTGAACTAAAGTGAGCTAAAGTGAGCTAAATTTAAGGAATTCTGTCAATTATATAAAACCAGCGGAGCGAAGCGACTCCATAACTTTAGGCACTTTTTCATTTTGAATCTCTATATCTTTTGGACCACTTTTTTCAGGTAAATCACTGCCGGTTTCGTGTTCAGATACCCCATTACCTGATACGCCCTCGGGTCCTGTACCATCTGTCTAACCCGGCTCTTTTTGTCCATGAGATTCCCGAACAACAGGGCGCCGGTGGGACAGGTTTGCACACAGGCCGGAACGACTTCCCCGTCTTTTATCATTCTCTTTTCATCCTTGGCGACCCCATGAGCGACTTTTATCCGCTGAACGCAAAACGAGCACTTTTCCATGACCCCTTTACTGCGAACAGTGACCTCCGGATTGAGTTGAAGATTGAGGGGCGTGGGCCACTGCCAGTCGAACCAATTGAAACGTCGTACTTTATACGGGCAATTCTGGCTGCAAAATCGGGTGCCGATGCACCGGTTGTAAATCTGATTGTTGATCCCTTCTACCGAATGGTGGGGAGCATATACCGGGCAGACCGATTCGCACGGCGCATTGTCACAGTGTTGACACAGCATGGGAAGAAAAACAATCTTATCCGAAGCTTGATGATTAAGATAACGTTCCACCTGGAGCCATGCCATTTCTCGTCCATCCCGGATACCGTCAATTCCCACAATCCCAACATTGTTTTCAGCATAGCACGCCGCGGCACAGGCGGCGCACCCGATGCATTTGTCCAGATCAACAACCATCGACCAGCGATAATCCTTGTGGTCATGGGGCGGGTAGAAATCCCGCTTGGGATCGTAACCTTCCCGCAGCGGGAGCGTTAACGGAAAGTCATTCATGGTCAATCCGTGTTTTTCATGGGATTTTCCGTGCTTGAGATCATCCAGTGAAACGGACAGCGCGATTTTCCGGCCGTGTTGGATTCTGCTGCCGTCGGTGTGCGCCAGCTTTGTGGTCGAACCGGTTTTTTTAATGGAAACCGGATGCACCGAAAACTCCGGCCCGTTCGACGGATGTTTTATCTCGGAAGAAAGAAGCACATTCGGATTGAGCCCCATACCTTGGGCATAACGGCCGAATACAGTGTGTCCCTGTCCTATGCTCATCACCAGTACATTGGAGCGAACCCCTTGGCTTTCGTAAACCGGTGCCTCCAATTGTCCCCATTGAGATCGAATTTGAACAACATCACCCTGTGACAGTCCGTTTTTGGCCATGGTTTCCGGATGCACCAGAACCGGTGTGTGCCAGGCAACTTTTGTCAATGGATCCGGAATTTCACTCACCCAGGGCATGTATGCGCTGCGGCCGTCAAAAAACCGAATGGACGGGGCAGCCATGAACACCAACTCCGAATCAAAAGACGTCTTTATGCTATCAAAGACATCGGCAACCGTATCCGGTACCGTCCCATACCACCGGCCGGAAGATTTCGGGTGTTGCGTTCCGCCCTGTCTGAAAAGTTGAATCCGGTCTTTTTGATTTCGGATGACGCCTTTTTGAATCAGGAATTTAAAAAGATAGGTTTTATAGGTATCAACCGAAGGAAGATGTTCCGAAGCAGCTTCAAGGAAGATATCCCCGATATTGGTCGCTTGGGTGAGTCTTCCCATGGCCGGTTGCAGGGTGCCGCCGATGCCGAGTTTGCCTTCGTATTCCCCCCATGTTTCAAGGGGCAGGGTCGTCGGAAAAACAAGGTCGGCATACTGTGCCGTCTCATCCATAACATTCGTAAAACTCACAACAAAAAAGGACTTTTCTTTCAAAGCATCTTGAACACCGCTATCGGACGGCAGGGAAAAAACAGGATTGGTATTATTAATAAGCAACAGGTCCGCAGGTTCTTTTTTTAATGCCTTGAAAAAGTGGATGACTTCGGCCCGTTTCGCGGCTATTTCCATACGATGCCGGTTTAAAAAATCGAAAAGGGTTAATTTTGGATCCAAAATAAGATTTAAAAGATTTACGGCCACATGGGTCTGGAAATCGTTTCCTCCGGACGAACCGGTCCCGGTGCCCAAGATCAAAGGCCTTGATGCTTCCATGAGCCGGGACAAGAGCATCTGAAAATGATCGGCTGATATACCTGAAAATCGGGTGACATCTTTTCCGGTATGCGGAGAAATTGTTCGAACAAAGAGCGAACGGAACGATTCCGGAAGATGTTGCCCCCGGCCGAGCTTCAGCACTTCATTAATGAGCGATAGAACAATGACGGTTTCACCGCCTGGAACGCATGGCATCCATTGGTCTGCATTGGCGGCGGTTAAGGATTGGTATGGACTGATATGGAAAAACAGATTTTTTCCCTCGTCTTTCAGAGCATGCATATCCTTGAATTTTTGGGCATACTCCACCGGAGACAGCCAGGTTTCCAGAAAATCCGCACCAAATGAGACCAGCGTATCTGCGTCTTGAAGATGGTATGAAATCAGTCCGTTAACACCAAAGACTTTTTCATTGGCAGATTTTAAGGATTCATATGCAAAGGGCTCAAACACCAGAGGACCTGAGGATCGCCACTTTTCAAGGGATTGGGTGAACAGGTTCAGAAGGCTTTCGCCTTCGATTTCCGTCAGCATCCGTACCCGATTCGGTCCTTTTTTTGCCGCTTCGGCAGTTTTTTCTTTTAGCAGTGCCAAAGCCTTTGAAAACGAAATCGGCTGCCATGTCTCTTTGTCTTTTATCAGGGGAGTTTTGATTCTGTCCGGGTGATATATTCTTTGCAAGGCGGATTGACCCCGCATGCAAAGTTTACCGTTGTTGATGGGATGAAGGGGGTTCCCTTCGATTTTAACGACCCGCCCTTCCCTGTTTTTGGCGAGAATTCCGCAGCCCGCCGGGCATTCTCTACAGGTTGTGGCATACCAGGCAGCCTTGCCGGTTACCATATCGTCTGGAGCATGAACCAGAGAAAAAAGGGTATTATCGGCTTCGGAGGTGCATCCTGCAGTAATGGCAACACTCCCCATCCCGGCAATTTTAAGAAATGTTCGCCGATCCATTTACAACAGCTTCTCCTTGAAAATCAGAATCCAAAAACAATACGGATAAAATGTAAAAAAGGGTTGTACATGAAAAGCACCGCCAAAGACCAGTGGATGCTTTTTGAGGTTTTTTTTATTATATCGGCATGGAATATTTTGTCAAGCAGTGAAAAGAGCAAACGCAGTTGACCTCAGTACAACGAAGCGACGGCGTGTTTCTCTTGGAAACCGAATGACGGTTTGAAGGGCTTTAGGGTAAAACTATCGGGATTCCCTAATGGAAAACTTCATGGGTCACTTGAAATCCGTTTAAGTCCGAAACTCACCCAGATAAAAGAACTTTCCGGTACGAGCGCTGCCGTTGTGCCATAGACCTTTACCCGCTCTTCAACGATAAATTCCCTTTTGGCGAGTTCCTTTTCTATAGAAGCAGCATGGGCATCGTCGAAACCGGAGACCACCAGCAAGTCTCCTTTTAGGGGCAAAAGGCGACGGTAGTGATCGAACATTTCCATATGCGTGGGTGCCTGAAGGTTCGCCAGGATCAAGTTGAATTTAGCTGAAACAGCATCTACCGATCCATGAAAGAATTTGAACCGATCTTCCATCAGATTCAAGGCTGAACTTTGCTTGGAAGCCCGTATAGACCCTATGCAAATGTCGCACCCCAGTGCGGTCCCTCCGCTTTTTAAAGCCGCCGCAAGTCCTAATATTCCCGAACCGCAGCCGATGTCCAGGATTCGGGCGTCTTTTTTAACCTCTAATCGCTGCAGGATGGTCAGAGCTGCTTTTGTCGAGGGGTGAGCCGGGGGAAATGAACGGGAGGCCTTCAGGACCAGGCAGTCCTCTCCGTCCTTGGGCCTTCTGATGCTGTGAGGAGAGCGGATGACTAAATTTCCAATGCGATAGAACATCTATTAAATCAATTCTGTCATTTATCCATTCAATGTGTGCTCAAAAGGAGTAAATGCACCTATTATTCCATGTTAGACAGACAGTCCATAAAATCATCGGCAAATTTGGACTGGAGACTCTCCTCCTGTCCAAATTCCGAGACATCTGTGGCCACATTTCGTTTAACGCCGTATTCAACATCCCAGCCCCTGGCTTTCAGCATCTCAATCAGTTTTTCAGCCTGTTCTTTCGTGGCATCGTCGCCAATGTTTTGTTCCGCAATAAAAAATTTCATTGGAAAATCCTTTTTTCCCTGCTTCGTTAAATAATTAAACAGTTTTTGGGTTTCGCTTGTGGTGATTTATTTACAATTGGTAAAAATATCTACCAGCAATAGATTAAAAGATCAATCATTGATATGTACAACCCCAGGGAAAACCCATTTGATTCCGTTTTTTTCTGATTCTTTCGAGGATATGTCTTGAAAACTCCCTTACAAACTGATTGTATTGATTGTAAAAAGGAGGGTAAAAATGAGAGACCGCTTTTATATTTTTCCAGTGGGCGTTATCAAAAAAGAGAATGAAAATGTCCGTATTGAAGTTTTCGAAGAATACCGTGATGCGCTTTTGGGATTGGATGATTTTTCTCACATTACCGTCTGCTACTGGTTTCATGAAAATGACACCCCTGAGAAAAGAAACACCATGCAGGTGCATCCAAGAAAAAACAAACAAAACCCGTTAAGGGGCGTGTTTGCCACCCACTCACCTTTAAGGCCCAATCTGATTGCGCTGTCTATTTGTAAAATACTGTCCATAAAGGATACCACTATTTTTATCGAAAAGATCGATGCGCTTGACGGTTCTCCGGTCATCGATATTAAATGTTTTATCCCCAGCAATGAGTTGGGGTCCGATATAAGGTTGCCGGACTGGGTGTAAACCAAATTTCTCATGAAGAACATCAAACGGAAAAGTAAAATAAAATAATGCTGACGGAACTTTCAGGACAAATTGAGAGAATTACTTACATCAATGAAGAAAACGGTTATACCATTGCCAGGGTTAAGATCTTCGGACAGCGAGACCTGGTCACCGTTGTGGGGTTTTTGATGTCACCGACTCCGGGGGAAATTCTAAACATGCGGGGCGAATGGGTCAACCATCCCAAGTTCGGTGAACAGTTTAAGGTAGTGGACTACAAAACAACGGTTCCGGCAACGGTTTTTGGCATTCAAAAATACCTCGGGTCCGGACTCATCAAAGGCCTGGGTCCGGTCATCGCAGGTCGTATCGTTAAAAAATTCGGAGAAAAAACCCTTGATGTCATCGAAAATGATATCGAAAAACTGGTCATGGTCGAAGGTATCGGCAAAAAGCGAATCGCCATGATTCAAAATGCATGGGACGAACAAAAAGAGATTCGTGATGTCATGCTGTTTCTCCAGTCCCACGGGGTCAGTTCCGGTTACGCCACGAAAATATTTAAGCAGTACAAAAATCGGTCCATCACCGTCGTCACGGAAAATCCCTATCGCCTGGCAATGGACATTTTCGGCATCGGCTTTGTGATTGCCGACAGCATTGCCGAAAAACTCGGGTTCCAAAAAGACTCGCCGTTGAGGGTTGAAGCCGGCATCCTCTATGTTCTCCATCAGCTTTCAGATGAAGGCCATGTTTTTTATCCGTATGAATATCTCGTCAAAAAGAGCCGGGAGACGTTGGGTGTTGAAAGGGATGCTATTGTTGAGGCCCTCGGCGGTCTTGCCATTAATAAAAAAATCGTTCTTGAAGATTTGAATGAAAGTATCGACGAATTTAAAGAAAACAACAAAGGGGTTTACCTGGCCAAGTTTCATCTTTGTGAAACCAGTATTGCAGCACGATTGAAGACACTGTCCATCGCACCCAAATCCATCCGCGGCGTCAATGTAGAAAACGCTCTTGAATGGGTCCAGAAACGACTGGATATCCGTCTGGCGGAAAATCAGGCCAAAGCCATACGATGCGCCCTTGAAAACAAGATCATGGTCATTACGGGTGGACCGGGTACCGGTAAAACCACCATCATCAATGCGATCTTAAAAATCTTTTCCAAGCTCAAGGTAAAAACACTTTTGGCCGCACCTACGGGAAGAGCCGCAAAACGAATGAGTGAGACCACAGGCCATGAGGCCCAGACCATCCATCGCCTCCTGGAGTACAGTTTTGCCAAAGGAGGGTTTCAAAAGAACGAAGAAAAGCCGCTCTCCTGTGATCTGATCATCCTGGATGAAGTTTCCATGATCGACACCGTATTGATGCATCATTTGACAAAGGCTATACCAACGTTTGCCACGGTTATCCTGGTGGGAGATGTCAACCAGCTGCCCTCGGTAGGTGCGGGCAATGTTCTTAATGATATTATAGCATCCGGCGTCATCCCGGTGGTGGAGTTGAAGGAAATTTTTCGACAGGCCCAGGAAAGCCGGATTATCGTCAACGCCCATAAAATCAATAACGGAATTCTTCCCACATTTGAGGACGATGTGCCGGGCAACGATTTTTTTTTCATTCAACAGGAAGATCCTGAAAAAGTTCTAGAGATCATTCTGGAACTGATCAAAGATCGTATCCCCAAACGTTTTGGCCTGGATCCGGTGGACGATATTCAGGTGCTGACACCCATGCATAAAGGGGTGGTGGGGGCCGAAAATCTCAACACGGAACTTCAAAAAAGCCTCAACCCTTCTCAAGTGGAAATCGCGCGGGGAAACCGTAATTTCAGGGTAAATGATAAAGTCATGCAGATACGGAACAATTACGACAAGGAGGTGTTCAACGGCGACATCGGCAGAATTGTCGGTATGCGGCCGGATGAGAACGAAATTGCGGTATTGTTTGACGGCCGGAATATCGTCTATGAATTTTACGAACTGGATGAATTGGTTTTGGCCTACGCTGTTTCCGTACACAAGTCACAGGGTTCGGAATATCCGGCTGTGGTACTCCCTGTTCTTACCCAGCATTATATCCTTCTCCAGCGCAACCTGATCTATACTGCCGTAACAAGAGGCCGAAATTTGGTGGTTATGGTGGGCACCCGAAAAGCCCTTGCCATGGGCGTAAACAACGATAAAACGCAAAAACGGTTCACACATCTGCGATACAGGTTGAGTTGAAAACGCCGTGAGATGTTAAGACTTGCTGGAAGTAATCGCTTGAAAAGAAGTAACCTGCTGTTTCACCTTTTTGCTTTTGCATTTCGGGCATTGAAACTTTTTCTTTTCATACTCCGAAATTTTCATGATCAGGGTAAAGGGCTTTTTACATTTTTCGCAAATGAATTCATATGTGGGCATAACTTCCTCCTTTCATATAAAAACCTTTAACGCTGAAACTTTAAAATCGCTCAACTTAGGTAAATATTTCATGTTTCTATGGCAGGAGAAAACATTTTATTTTTTCTTATTTTATACCTGCTAAGAAACATAGTATCAACCATTTTTATCAATCATTTAAAAAATCTTCAACATGATATTTCTGAACACTCATCATATATCTCCTTTTAAATACTTTTTTTTAAGCTCAGGAAACCTTTCAATGGCATACCGCAACATCGTGCGTGGCATCTCTTTGTAGTTCGGACTGCTGCTTCAAAGGCTTTTTAATAATGTTGGGATGTAAGGCTTGGCTTTTTTATCGAATTTTGAAAGCGTCTCCCAAACCCATCTGGGTTTGGGAGACGCTCAAAAGGTTTAAGCGGCAAAACGGAAGGCTTTTTCAGTTGCATTGCGCATTTCTTCGGGCGTGAACGGTTTGGGGAGATAATCCACCGCGCCCATTCTTGAGGCTTCCACAGCTGTCTCGATACTGGCATATCCGGTAATGATAATGACCATGGTTTCAGGTCTTTTATCACGAATCGCCTTCAGAAGCTCCAGGCCTTTTACTTCCGGTATCTTTAAATCCAGTACAACCAGCGCGTATGCTTTTTGTTCAATTTTTTCAAGGGCCTCGGCTTTCGTAACAGCCTGATCCACATTGAAATTTTTCTTTGAGAGTATTTTACGAACGTTGTTATTGACGGCAACTTCGTCGTCGATCACCAAAATTTCCGCCCGGACGGCCTCTTTGGGGAATTCAATGACATCCGCCGAAACTTCGGAGGTTGCGGCCATCATTTTCGAAACATTCTTTTTAAGTTCTTCATACGGTATAAACGATACACCTTCATGCTGCATGTTCAACACATATTCGGGACCGGTTATGGATGCCACCTCTTCGTAGTTAAAAGGATAATCGATACCAATCAATTTTTCAGAATCAAAACCTTTTGCTTTGGCGCCCTTTTTCTTTTTGGCTTTGAGTTGGGGGCATTCACCGGTTTTGTTTCCGCCTTTGCAGGTATTTCCCAGTTTTTTAAAAATATCGCATACCATATTTCCAAGCGTACAATAACCCTCCAGGGTTTCCGGCGCAGCTTCAACCACCGGCATATCTGAAGGCCCGAGTTTGTCGACAAAGTCATCACCTGCGTATTTCGCAACCTCTTCCCTGTCAAAGGGAATATCGATATCGATAATCTCTCTTTCCTTTTCCGTGGTGGGCGCCTCGATGAGTTTTCCGGACAAGGCCAGTTCAACCGTTGATCTCAGCTCATCCGGAGTAAACGGTTTTGAAATATAGTCCAGGGCTCCCAGCCGAATGGCTTTTACTGCTGTATCGGTGGAAGCATAGGCTGTCATCATCACCGCTTTTGTTAACGGCC
>JAHECI010000048.1 GCA_024641825.1 Desulfobacterales bacterium
TCGGGAACTGATTTTAATTTAAAAAAAATTACGCTTCCTTTTTTTCCTTGGATTTTTTCATCATCAGACCAACACCCTCGGAAAGGAAGTATATGGCATATCCCCACCACACCGTGTAAATCACATAAAATACAACGACAGTACTTATGCCTAACGCATGCTGCGAGGCGGATGTCGCTTCTACGCCAGAAAAGTTAAATGCCGGCTCCAGCGCCTTGATTCTTATTGTCTCTAACGATTTTATGTCGTCAAACTTTTTGGCTTTTTTGTATACCCCTTCTATCCCTTTGAGAGACAACCACCACTGGTGAACAACCTCTTTCCCGGCATATCCGTATCGGTCGTACACTCTCTCGTCTTCACCCTTAAAGACGGCGTCCGCATCTTTAAGGACGTTCTTTAGGATATCGCCCAAATCGCCGGTTATCTTCAGCGCCCCGTCTTTGAGTTCAACTTTTGCATTTGCCTTTTCGAAAAGCATCGCTGATTTTTCACTGCCGTTTATTTTGACATCGAGAGGTTTTCCCACATATTTATCTGCTATTTGCACCAGGTCCGGAATAAAATAAACCGAACCTTTGGATACGGATACAAACATCTCATCGGTGTAACCTACCAAGGATTTCCCCTGGATGCTGATGACAGTGGCGTGGTGCATGACAAATAAGAGGGCAAAGAACGTGATTGAAAGTACCGCCCCCAGTGCAAATTCCTTTTTATTCATAACCAGTGCCATTTCCTATCCCTCCTTTTGCAGAGCTTCCTGCCTAAACATCTTAATGTTGGATATAAAACGGTAAAAAACCCACAGGGCAAAGTAGATGATGATTCCGTATAGTATCACGACGCCGGCGAACTTCAGACCATTTCCTAACGATTTGGAGATGTGGATCACCCCTAAATCTGAAAACTTGGATGGCAGGGCAAGGAGTCTGTTCATGAAGCCCGCGAGCATGACAAGACCGTAAAATGCCCGGATGTGCATTCCCTTGACCACTTTGGTTGTGAGCGCTCCGAATTGAACACCGACGAGGGACCCCAAAAGGAGGCCCATTGCCAATGAAACGAATATGAATCCATATATGGCATATTGGGCGATAGATGCGTAACCGGTGGTGAAGACGATCTGAAAAATATCGGTTCCAACTGTCGTAAAAGAAGATATTCCAAGGAGATAAACAAAGGATGGAAATGTTAGAAACCCTCCGCCCACGCCCATGATTGCGGCAAATGTACCGACAAAAAAACCGACGGTGGTGACCAAGATGAAAGATATCTTCCTCCCGCCGGGTACTTGGTCTTCGTCGAATTTTATCATGGGGGGAATTTTCAGCGATTGCAGTTTTCGAGCCGCCCTTGACACCGCCACTTTTTTTTCACTTTTTTCGTGTGCTGCATTCCCTGCTTTTCTGAGTTGAAAGTAATCGTGGATGGCATAGAAACCGAGAAACCCAAGCAACGCAACGTAGATAACGCTGATGAAAACATCGCTCAGCACAGGATTTATGTTGTAAACGGTTCGGTTTATATATCCGCCGCAAGTGACACCGATAAAAGAACCGGCAACGAATGCGATGGCAAGCCGATAGTTCACGTTTCCCAGTTTCTTGTGCACAGCGGTTCCCATAATTCCTTTGGCAAACATGTGTAAAAGATCGGTGCCGACCACGACGATCCCTCTAATTCCCACACTCATCAAGGCCGGGGTGATGACAACACCGCCGCCGACGCCGATGGCGCCGGTCATTAATCCTGCCGCAAACCCCACCAATATCGCCACGATGAAGGCACCCATGGCAAAACCGATGGGAGGCGCATATGCTTTATTCCCGCCGAGTATCAGGGCATCTTTTGCATAGACCAGGACACCGCCCGTGCAGAGTAGGACAACACACAGTATCAGCAGGAAAAGCAATTTCTTTTTGTTTTTAAGGATTGACATACTTGCTTCATATTCCCATTTCGCATGGGCATATGCGCCATACATGAGCATATCGTATATCTTTCTCATTACTTTCATAAGTTCCCTCCAAGTTGGTTCCTTCAATTTAAGAACAGCACGCCATTGCCCCAAGGCAATTTGGCTGCCCTCTATAGTCGCAAAAGATATGCCAAGGATGGATTTAGGAGTAATGGGGAATAAGGCCTTGATAAATCCGATTATTTTCAAGACTTGCCAAATGATTTTATGGGGGATGAAAAGAATGAGTGTCAGTATTTTTTACAGGTTGTAAAAGCGATTCGTCCTGATTTCTCAACAAGTTGGCGGGATCGGGAACCCGGCATTTCAGCCGGTGGCAAATCCCGTCATCGGAGAACCCTTGGGAAGGTTTTATATAAAATTTTTTCGCCGTCTTTCCGGCCCGAAGTACCGGGGTTATGGGGCAAAAGCTTCAATGGTACCCTTGGCCAGAATTTTCTCCATGCATTCTTCCAGGGGCGTTTCGGTGTTAACGCGAATGTGCATTGCTTCGCCGATTTCATTCAAGGGTTCAAACCTTTGTTTGAAATATTCAAAATGGTGCAGACGTGCATCGGAAACGGAAAATTTAGTCTTTCGATGCGACAGCCGTTCTTTGAGCAGGTTTTCTTTGAGTCTGCATTCTACAAAGACAATGTTGGCATCCAGATCTCTTGCCATGCGCAACGCTTCATTGCGATGATGCGCGTTCCCGAATGTTGCATCTAAAATAACAGAATTCCCCGTTTCAATCTCTTCCTGGGCCGACAGGAGGAGTTTACCGTATGTGAGGCCGCTGGCGCCTTTTGAATAAATTCCGTCTTCAAATGGCACATCCAACGGATCTTCGGGTTTCATGCCGAACAATTCCTTGCGAATCACATCTGAGTGGAATGTTTTGATTCCGAACACCCTGGAAAGCGCTTTTGAAATGGTACTCTTCCCTGAAGCCGGCATACCGCACACCACCCAGAGCGTGGGGCGTGTGAACCGCACCGCGTACTCATACGCCAACCCCAAGTACTTTCCGGCTTCTTCTATAAGCTTTGTTCTATTTTGTTCATCCAGGTTTCCTTCTAAAAGACGAATGCAATCAACCTTGCACCGAACAACGGCCCGGTAACATTTGTAAAAATCGATAAGAATAAAAACATCCTGATCTTCTGTCTGCTTCGCATAATCATTTAAAAGATAATTACCGATCTTGAAAAAGCCCTCGCAATCGAGATCCATCGCTAAAAATGCGAGATCGGATGCGATATCGTGATATCTGAAACGTTCATTGAATTCAATGCAGTCAATGATCTGAATCCCATCATCGGTAAAATAGATGTGGCCGGTTCTCAAGTCACCGTGGCAGTCCCGAATTTTTCCCCTTTCGATTCGTTGGTCGAAAAGTTCTTTACGTCTTCGCAAAAAAGCGCGGGTAGCGGATTGAACGATTTGAAACATTCGTTCATCAAGTATTTCCCCGGCGAATGCCGTTGTCTGTCTGAAGTTTTCCTCACAATTGGCCTGAATGGTTTTCCATGCCCCGGAAGAATGGATTTGTTCGGAAGACGGACTTCGACGATAAAATTCAGACAGAATTAAAGTGAGATCCCGAATATCGTTTCTGCTGATTTTTTTTCTTTTCAATAGGTTGAGCATGGAGCGCCCCTCCGGAAGTTGACGCATCTTAACCGCGTATTCAACAGGATCCCCCGGCCTGCCCAGATGGTACTCGCCGTCTTTGACGGTGATGGCAACAACACCCAGATAGACATTGTGCGTCAGACGATGATTCAGGATAACTTCCTGATGACAATAATATCGACGCTTTTCCAGGGTGGTGAAATCGAGAAATTCCAGGTCGAGCGGTTTTTTGATCTTATAGACATAATCGCCGGTGAGAAAGACTTTAGAAATGTGGGTTTCCCGCTGTTCGATACGATTCACGGGGTGGGGATAAAAATCCGGTTTCTCCATGGCCTGGAAAAGTTTTACCTGTTGGCGATTTTCCATTTTTAATTCACATTCCGAGTTCAGAAGATTAATGAAGCCCTCCGCAGCAAGCTGCGGGATATCAAAGGGGAATTGCCCTTGGCGCACCCCCTCGGGAATTCAGCAGGGCAAGGGCATTCCCCCGCGACGCCAACCAGCTCGCCGGGGGTTTGCTGTAGAAACCTTTAATGGTCAGAATTAACAGTATACAAAATGTCAGAATTTTTTACAAATTGTAAAGGCAAAATCCCCCATGGATTCCATACCGCATCTTTTGAATATCACATGGCATGAATCTGGAACCGTTTCCCAACCAAACCCACGGGCTTCTCGAAAAGAGGATGGGTGCATATCTTTTTGATTTTAAACGGTTTTAAAACAACCCGCCGCCGCATAAATTTCAAAAGTCGACCCGGAGTAACCGCGTATTTTTCCTTGGTATAATTTTTGCTGCTTTTAATTAGAACCTATCTCAAAATAAAGATTTTGGTTCAAGATCCCCCGCTAAAACCCAGCGGGATAAAAAGGCGGGGTCGAGTTTTAACCCACAGGCATACTCAAGTATGTCGAGGACTTAAAACGAGGGCCAAACGCTGAGATTGGGCCAAAAGATTATTTTGAGACAGGTTCTGGTGTCCATCCACAATCGTTAAATGGATACATTTCATTTCCTATTCATAATTGAGGGGTCTCTGATGTCACGATGGATCCTGTTTGCAAAATATATATATCAAACCCGGTGATATACCACCGGTTGAAAGGCGGTGATAACATGGCAGAAAAAATAGCGCTGGATGAAGACGTTGAGTTCTTTTCAGCAGAAAGACGCGATGAAATCATCATACTCCGCTTAAAACAAAACCTTCTTTTACGTGCAACCGACCTGCGTGTCAGGGACAAGGTATTGGACTATCTTGATCGGGTTTCAAAAACAGATGCCATCAAGGTGGTGGTAATCATCAGTTCTCCGGAGACCAAGGGGAGTGAAGAATACTTCGATTTTTATCATCGCGTGTTAACCTCAAAAATCGATGACAAGGATGTCCACAGATTGCACAATGTATTTTCTCAGATCATTTTGAGAATCGTGGAGTTAAATAAAATCGTGGTTCATGCCAGCAGCGGGAGGGTCATCTCGTTGTTTTTGAATGTCAGCCTTGCCTGTGACTACAGAATCGTCGCTGAAGACACCGTTTTCCAAAATCCTTATTTCAAACTGGGGCTGGTACCCATCGGCGGTGGGGCTTATTTTCTCTCCAGGAGGTTGGGCCGCAGCAAGGCGCTGGAAATACTTCTGGCCGAAACGGATATCACACCCCATGAAGCCAAGGAACTTGGGTTTGTCGACAAAGTTGTCGCCCCGGAAAACCTTGAAAAAACCGCTTTGGATGTGGCCCGGGGTTTTGCCCAAAAACCCTCACCCTCACTGGCAGGTTTGAAAAAACTGATCAATTATTCCTTGTTGGATCTGAAAGACTACCTGGCACTCGAATATCAGGAACTCATCAAGGCACTCGGAGACCGTCTGTATTAGAGAAAAACATCCGGCAGAAGGGCTAAAAAAAACCAATATCTGCAAATTGCATTGAAATTTAAAGAAATTTCTAAATTGCAGATTGTAAAATAAACGAAAATGTGCTTGTTGTTATTCGAACCCATCTCAAAATAAAGATTTTGGTTCAAGATCAAGGCGGGGCCGAGTTTTAACCCGCAGGCATACTTCTAGTATGTCGAGGACTTAAAACGAGGCTCTAACACCGAGGTTGGGCCAAAAGATTATTTTGAGATAGGTTCGAAAAAAAATCCGTATAGGTTTGTTTTTTGGAAGATGGATTTAACCCGACTTTCTAAGCCCACCGCTCGAAAGGCGCAAAATGACCCCGGAATCCTTTAGAAACTTATGTCTTTTTCATACCCTTGACGGGCTTCGGGACGGTCTTACCCACTTTTCGGGGTCGAGTCGCGCGGCACTCATCTATGCCATCAGCCCCGAAGACCCCATTCGCGTCTACGATCCACAGCATCTGCTAAAGGGACACGAACCCATATTAAAAGAACTGTATCTTCAATCGAATCAATGGCGCAAGGATGTTGCCGAAGAGGTTTTGAAAAAAATGCACTCCGGACACATCCACGCCGAAAAAAACCTTCAACTGGCGGGACTGATCTCCCACGGCGGTCGATCCCGTTCGATTTTCTACCAGATGTGGTTTACGGAGCATCACCCCGACATGTGTTCCATCGGTCCCACGCAGTGCTGGCTGGAACAGGCCGTCTGGCTCCTTTCCCATGACTTTGCCACGGAAGATCCCTTATACACCGAAACTTCCGGGAACGTACTTCGGGAATACGCCACCCATGCGGTGCGGGATTATATTATCGACCGAATGAACGTCTTGCTGGGCTGGGATACTCAGATACGGGTCTATCCTGTTCTGGACGCCGTCCTCAGTATTTCCAGGACCCGGGAGGAAGCCGCCTGGCCCTTGGGTGAACTGACGTTTATTGAACCGAAAGCCGTTTCAAACCTGGAATTCCTGGCCCGGTTTCCCCTTTTGGAGCAACCGAACCTAAATAATTTCAAGCATGTGCGAAAGCTCCTCCAGAGTGTTGAGAACTCGGATCGCAAACTGATCTCCGACGGTAAAACCATTGTGGGAATTGCCGCCGACGCCGAGAAGACGTTTCGCATCGTTGCCGATTTCAGAGGTGAATACGGCTTTTTGCGGATAAACGGAGATCCGGTGTGTAGTTTTGCAGACGGCAGCTTCCATTCGACGACCCGACAGGCCAAGTTGGTTGAAGTGGAAGAAGCCCTGCTCGGATCGAAACTGGATTTTCCCACCGGGCATGAACTGTTTAAAATCATCACTCGAATTGTGCATACCGCCCAAAGAGAAAAGTTCGGCTGCGCGCTCATTATCGATCTTAACGATACCCCCATCAAGATTGCAGGGCAAAAATCGGAGCAAACGCTGGATCTCAGACAAGAGCGCATCCTAAGGCTCTCGGAGTCCCTGGCAAAGCTCGACGGGGCGCTCCATATCGGGGCGGATCTGCACCTTCACGGATTTGCCTGTCTTCTGGACGGTCACGCCATCCCCGGGGAGGATCGGGCCCGGGGCGCCCGGTTCAACTCGGCATTGCGATTCACCGCCGAAAATCCCAATCTCATCGTCGTGGTCGTCTCCATGGACCGGCCGATTTCGGTCATTCAAGAGGGCGTGGAATTGAACGCCCAATGCGAATGGAAACCGGTCATGGGCTGCATCGACCCGCCGGCTACACTTGAGCGCTTCATAGAATAGCCGTTTTCGAGTGGCTTTGCCGAGGGTCGCTCTTTAAAATCTCGGCCAGTTCAGCGGCATATTTCAACGCCTCTTTTGAGTACTCCGAAAAATCAAAAGCCACCATAATCCTTTGAATCCTTTTCATATTTTCCTCGTATTCACATCGGATGTTTCAGGATCCCTTGGGGCGAGGTTCTTTTTCCGTTACGACGTTTTCCGGCGGCTAACATTCGCAAGCAAACCCGTAAGCGGTTTTGGCTGGATATACTGGGTGAGTGAGAATGCGCTTGGCGGATGTTTTCTTGTTTTACGGAAATCCCTGAATGATGGAAGTTCAGCAATTTCCGTAAATTTTTTTTGACCCCCAGGAATTAGGATTCATGAAAAATCGGCTCTCCGAGTTCTTTGAAGGAAAAATTATAAAATACATGATGCCCATCGTAGTCGAGAACCCGCAAGTCGTCCGTCTGGCGAAGGTCACCCAGGATCACCTTGTAGTGCATTCCGTATTTTTTCTTTACATTTTCTTCCGAAACTTCATAAGCGATGAATTTCTTGATCCCTTTTGCCAAGAGCTTTTCGATCAGCCCTGGATCATCGAGGGCCTCATAGGCGGTCAAAATCAGAATGGGGCCTGTCCCCGTGAAAAAAATGCCTGCCTTCATGATAAACCTCCTTTCTTTTGTTTAAAATCAATTAGATAGACTTATATCCGGCATTTTTGGGAATGGGCGATTACGTGGAAATTTTTTCAACTTTGCCGGGCCGCTCATATTCGTAAATAAACCAATAAATAGCCCCCACAAAGAAACTGCCCCCCACTATATTTCCCAGGGTCACCGGGATGAGATTCACAATAAAAAATTGGGCCCAGGTCACATTCGCACCGTAAAAGATCCCCAGGGGAATAAAGAACATGTTGGCCACCGAGTGCTCAAATCCCAGCGTGACAAACGCCATGATGGGAAACCAGATTCCCAAAATTTTTCCTGCGGTATCTTCCGACGCCACGGCCAGCCAGATCGCCAGGCAGACCAACCAGTTGCACCCGATACCCTTTAGGAACAACACCCAAAAACTCTGGCTGACCTTAACCTCGGATATACCGATGGTAACGCTCAGCCAGGGATCACTGGCCAGCAATTTTGTCTGGTACGCCAGAAAAAAGGCGATGAAAAGAGACCCGATGAGATTGCCGGTATAAGAAAGGAACATGTTTCTGATCCATGCAAAACTTTTGATTCTTCCGGAAAGCACGCCGGGTACGCTGATGGCCGTGTTGCCGGTAAACAGTTCCGACCCGGCAATGACAACCAGCATCAGGCCCACCGGGAAAGTTCCGCCGAATACAAACTTCTGAAAACCAGGATTGGTCATTTTGATTCCCGGAAGGCCGCCCCCCACCATAATGGCCAAAAATCCACCAAAGGCGACAAAAGCTCCGGCCAAAAAGCCCATAACCAACGTTTTTTCGACGCTCATTTTAGCCTTGACCATTCCTGCCGCGTTGATGGCTTTAACAATCTCCTTGGGCAATTTGGTAACCATTTGGCGGTCCCTTTTAAATTCTGAAAAGGTTTAATTTTTCAGCCGGGTAAACGGTCGTCGTGTATTTTTGTAGGATGAAACTGATCTGTCGGAACAAAGGATGTCATCCTTCATCAAAGTAACCCCATGTTCCTTATCCGGCTTTATTTCTTCATTTACCGCTTCGATCAATTCGCATAATGTGGTTTTTTTGCTGAAAGGTTCTGAAAATACCGTCTCTGATAAGGATAAGCAGCGTGCCATGTCTTGCATTTTTTCCCCCCGTTTATTTACAATGCAATTCAACGGCTACCCCCATATAACGCAAAAGACATGCCAACCTTAGGTTACCAGGGCGCCTTGAAATAACCGTCTGATAAGTTGGAAATTTTTTAAAAACTTCATGAAGTTGCCGCGATGGAAAGAAAGGAATTGGTGTCGGGATTTTTTACACCATGTAAAATGAATTTAACTCATGTATTCAGCCGTGGGTGATGATGATCAACGATTGAAAGGGGCGGGAAAAGAATGAAACGCTAGCAGGATTCCGGCATACCGGTCATTTTGAGATTTGCCATTTGTTTCTCGGTTGAGGCGAAGTTTCGCTAATAGGGTTCGAAAACACGAAACAACCAATCATAAACCCCGGCCAGGTATGCTTCAATGGGTTCTTGCTGAAGACCCATAAGAATAAATCCCTTTCGTTGATCAGGGACAATGGCAATGTGTCGGATGGGTCCGGGGTCCGGTAGGGACTCGATAAGTTCCCTGAAATAGTCCATCATTCGGTTTTGTTCGTAATAAACGAAGAAGGGCAAATCGCCCCACTGGAATTCCATCTGATGAAGCCGGGAAATGTTGGTGATTTCAGGTCCTCGAAATCCGGTAAAATCTCTTTCGATCATGTGACCTTCGCCTGGGGGAGCATACCGCATGTAAATGGAAATATACAGCCGGTCATTTCTCATAAGGTACTTTGAGATGGGCATGTACAGGGGGGCCTGCCGCGGAAGCAACGTAAGGGTGACATCGATTCGAGAGACCGGACCTCGCTCTTTGAAAGAGAACGTGCCGTGATGTCCCACAGCGCCGCCGATATTGGTGAAGGTTTGATCGTCGGATTTAAAAACCTTCATGAGTTCCCTAAACGTAGCGGTGTAAATCTCTCTGTTTTTTCGTTTGCCGGCGTAAAAAGAAAAGGCGATAAAGGCGCTGATGACGATAATGAATATCAAGACGGAACCCGTCGCGATATTTCCAGAAGTGCCCATAAAGTTTCCTTCCCCCGATCCTACCCCTTGGCCACCGAAGGCAGCCAGTGATAGATCAGAGCGAAATAGCGTGCGACCTGATCGGGCTTTGGAATCATGAAGATGAATCCTTTTTTCTGTCCGGGAACCAGAGCGATGTGCCGGATGATGCCTGGGGCCGGATTTTTTTTAATAAAGGCCCGCATTTTCTCGAGCATCTCCGGGCTGCTGTAGTAAAGGTAAAAATCGAAATTTTCCCATTTGACGGTTTCATGATGCATAAGATGGGCGTTTTCGATCTTCGCCCCCATGAATTTGCTGTATTTGCGTTCAATCATATGGGCCTCTTCTGAAGGCGGCTTCTTCAGGTAGAGGGTGATGAAAAGGCGATCGTATTTTCGAATCAGTTTTGAAATGGGGAGATAAAGCCAGGAATGTCTGGGCAACAGCGTTATGGTCGCGTCTACACGGGAAAAAGGCGTCCCCTTTTTCTTAACGAACAAATTCGCGTGAAACCCCACGGCACCGCCGATGTTCGTAAACGTTTGATCATCAGGCTTGACCACGTCTACAAGACCGTTGAAGGCAGCTTGATAGATTTTTCGGTTTAAGCGGCGTCCCCAGAAATACCCGAGGGTCAGCAGAAAGCTGAACCCAACAAAAAGAAAAAATATCGGTTGATGAACAATGTTCGCATAGTTTTCCATTGTATGCCTTATTTCATTTCAAATGGAGATAGAATGGTTTCTTCAATATTGTACAAACTGCTGTTTTGCCCGTCAAGGAGACCCTCGGAGAAAGCCACACGCTGGATGGGAACCGCCGGTGCAAAAGACTGCATCACCGAATCCACGTGATCGGCCATGGTCTGATACTTCTTTTGAATTTTATTGTTGATCAGGAGTCGCAGCGGAAGTTTCAGCTCTCGAAGACCGTCCACAAGTCGCTTCGACTCTTTCAGCGACAGGGTGTCCGGATTATAAACGAGAACGATTCCGCAATCTTTGCCTTGAATGACGGAGGATAGTGCCTGATAATTTCCTTTGAGTGTTTTAAGGCGCTTCAGAATATCATCGTCATTTTCATCGTAGCTTAAGATGGTTTCCGTATCATCGAGAATCCCGCGGATTCGATATATGGTGTGTCGTTTTTCCAGAATATCCCGTCGGATCTTTATGAGCCGGTCGATCCATGTAATGGTGATCCACGGAAGTGCAAGGAACCGGAGGGTCAATCCTGTGGGCGGCGTATCAAATACAATATAATCGAAGTCTCTTTCGGACCGGAGGGTTTCTTCGATACTGGTCAACAGAGCGTATTCTTCAATTCCCGGTGAATATTTCAAAACCGAAAAATAGGTGTCCAGGTTGATGGTTTGAAGATAACGGTAGGAATGGGTAAGCACACTGATTTCCCGCTGGAGATATTCCCGGCAAAGCTTCTGCAGATCCACCTCCTTGAGATAGAGGGAATCGGTGAACCGCTGTTTTTTATGGTTGAGCACAACACCGAAGACATCGCCGAGATTGTGGGCAGGATCCAGTGATACAATGAGAACCCGATACTTCCGAGACAATTGCCACGCCGAAGCTGCGGATATCGTCGATTTGCCCACCCCTCCCTTTCCGGTAAAAAAAAGAATTTTCATTTATTCGATCCCAATGGTACCGAACATTTCAGCCAGCATATCGTTAGAGTCTTTTGCCCGCTTGGAAAGGATCTGTAGTTCACGCTCCATATAAGGAAGCAATTCCACCGCCAGAAACGTGGGCGGAGATGGAATACCGGCAAAGGAGCCTAGAAGAAGGAGCGCAAAAATGTTTTCCAGTTCCTCCATCTCCATAACCGTGAGTGCGGTGGCCTTTTCCCGATGCGCTGCGTCAAAATCGGCAAAAATGCGGCGAACCCATTGAACCATCGATGAAATCATATCCCGTTTCACACCTCTCAAGATAACCGGTGCGCGGCATACCCAACACCGCGCACCGGAATCCTCGGTAACATGGCCTATTCAGGCGTTTTATTCAACCTTATAGGACTTTGATTTAACAAAATCGAAAATAAATAAGAAGTTCAGAATGAACATCACGATCAGAATCACCATTACCGTCCAGCCGGGGACGGGTTTTGCAGCGATGGCACCGGGTTGGACCAACAAGATGAACCAGAGGAGCCCCGCTGTTACGGTGATCCAGAGTAACACGGCAGGAATCACTGCAGCATTGGCAAATCCGGATTTCAGTTTTTTCGCCACATAAGCGGCACCGGTCATGAGCGCAATAGAGGCGATCAACTGGTTTGAAGCGCCGAAAGATCCCCAGATAACCAGCCAGTTGCCGCTGGCTGCAAGGTAGATACCGATGGCTGCAGGAATCACCGAAGCCACCCAACGATTGGCCAGAAAATTGTATAATCCTTCGGAGGTTTCCTTCAACGGTGCGGCCATTTCCGCCAGGCAATATCTGGCCAGGCGGTTCGTCGTGTCCAACGTGGTCATGGCAAAAGACGCGACCCACATCCCGGCAAGAACTTTAACATATTTACCGGGGATGAAAGAGAGCCATGTGGCAGCCGTCATGTCCGCGTAAGACTGGACAAAAAGGTTGGCCTTGGAAAGACCCAATTTCCCGGAGATGCCTGTAAAAGACGCGCCCCAGTTGGATGCGTTGAGGGTGAATTCGATACCTTTTGCCCCGGCAGCCGTCTGGAGGGCCGTATAGCCGAAACCGGCAATGGCGACAATGACAATAGTTGATAGGAATCCCTCCAGAAACATGGCGCCGTAACCGATCAAAAGGCCGTCGGTTTCTTTGTCGATCTGTTTTGAAGATGTTCCCGAAGCCACCAGTGAATGGAATCCGGACAACGAGCCGCAGGCAATGACAAGGGGAATCGCGGGCCAAAAGGGTGTCGGCTTACCTCCCAGCAGTACCGGGGAAAAGCCGGCGAATGCAGGGACCTCGAAACCTCTGAACGCAAAGATGGCCGCCAAAAATCCCAGTACAAGTCCGGCGTAGAGGAGCCAGGAGTTCAGATAATCTCTGGGCTGGAGAAGAATATTTACGGGAATTGAAGATGCAACGATAATGTAGAAAAAGAAGACCCACATCCAGGTAACGTAGGTCGCTGGGATGGGGGTAACGGTGCCGAGCCAGATAGCGCCGGCAAGCATGGCGATACCGATGATCGTTGCCAGGCTGAAGTTCATCTTCACCCGGTAAATCAGGACCCCCAAGATCAGGGCGGCTATGATTTTATAGACATACGCCGATGCAATGGCCGGCGTTTTTACGAACATTCCACCGATAATGGCTGCAAAGGCGGCGACGACAAGGATCAACAAGAAAAAAACGATCCAGTAAAACGCATAGCCCGTCCGCTTGCCGATAAGATCGGTGGCAACAAATTGCACCGATTTTCCATCATAGCGGACCGATGCCATCAACGACAGATAGTCATGGACGGCGCCGATAAAAATGTTTCCGAGCCAGACCCAGAGAAGCGCCGGCGCCCAACCCCAGCAGATCGCCAGTGCGGGTCCGATGATAGGGGCCGCACCGGCAATGGAGGCAAAGTGATGCCCTAAAAGAACCTCCTTTCTTGCCGGAATATAATCGACACCGTCATAAAGGCGATGAGACGGTGTCGCTTGATCGTTTGAGGCCTTCACCACATCCCGTTCAAGCTTCTTCCCGTATGTTAAATAAAGGATTAAATAAATAAAAAAACCGACAATGATAATTAGCGTTGTCATCATTTCCTCCTTTCTTTTGTTTAAAACCAGAGAATGGCCCCAATAAAAAATTCCGTTATGATTTCCTTGATCTCATCTTTTCTTCTTCTGTATGGCATTCATTAATAAAAACGTTTATAAATTTAATTGCAAAACACATACCAAGAAAAAATAGTGTCGACAAGATCAAATAATTCTTTGACAATTCATTATGTTAGACCGATATCCATTGGTTTTTCACCGCAGACAAGAAAGTGTCGGTGTCAGAATTTTTTACAAAATGTAACATCGTTTAAGATCTAACAGCGGGATGGTTTCATGAGCTCCCCCGATGCAGGGCTGCAAGGTATCAAAATGAATTTTTATCTTATTAACCCCGATGCAGAGCATCGAGGAATTCTTTTGATTAAAAGCGGATGAAAATCTTCGAGTATTCAACTGATTTTTTTCTTTTGATTTTCATACCATCCCGCAAACAGTTTGTCAAAATACTTGTCATCCGCAATCATTTCTCGGGTAATTTTATAGGGCCCCCTAACCCCCATGTAATTTAATGCGGATGCGCCGAAAAGTAACTTTTTCAGGGTCTCGGATATCTGGATATTGGTCTGCTGGGCATAATCTTCAAAATAGTTCTGAAGATCTTCGTCCAGAATGAGTTCAATCCCATATTCTTTTTTGAAATTTTCAACAAAATCTACAAATGGAGATCTTTCCAGCATCTTCAAAAGACAATCTTTGGGACGTTCACAAAGTTCCCGGGTAACGTTTAGCCTTGAAAAATTTGAACCCGGAAGTTCAAAT
This sequence comes from Desulfobacterales bacterium, assembly GCA_024641825.1. Classification (GTDB taxonomy): domain Bacteria; phylum Desulfobacterota; class Desulfobacteria; order Desulfobacterales; family UBA11574; genus JAAXQD01. Next base: position 14,548 of record JAHECI010000048.1, read on the forward strand.
TGAAAATCCGTCAGGATGTTCTCCCATAC
>JAHECI010000335.1 GCA_024641825.1 Desulfobacterales bacterium
ACCATAGAAAACTTAAAAAAATGCCCGAACGGCTCCAGGAAGCCATCATGGAATCGGCCTATTTGACCCAGGTCGGTGTTCTCGGTAAGGAAGAAGCCTCCATTGCCATCAGATCCGGTGCCGACCAGGAAGAACCACCGGTGGGCAGCGAGCACTGGAAAAACAATATTAAGAATGTTATCTGGTCCGACGCGGAAATGGATAAGCTGGAGAGGCTCATTTCACCCAAGTACAATAAAGCCGCCTGGGAAAGCCAGATGGAAAAACAGAACAAACTTTACGGGCGGGGGGATATTTTTGAGAAGATGTATGCCATTGCCCGGGAAGTTCCCCGAGGCGCCTATGCCATGGATGTTGCGCCCCATCGCTGGTGGAAGCCCAATCCCCCATGGTGGAGAGACGGCGAATGGAAAAGCGGCCAGGGCAATTTTGTAAAGAGCACCAAGAAAAAGGCCGAGTAACGCAGGATAAATCAAAAATTCGCTTTTCGATGATTGAACCCGACTTCATGCAGAGCCTCATTCACTCTGAAGAGGCTCTGCATGAGCATTAAGTTAAAGGCCCACGTTAGCGATTTTACGCGGGTATCCAAATTGTTATTTTAAATGACGGGCTATTTTGACCCTGTCACAGATCAGGACGTTTTACCGGACACGACGCAAAGGGAGTTCCGACCATGGCATTAGAAGATAAAATATTGGTGGCCGTTGATGCCTCAGACCGCTGTATGGAAACCATTCAGCATATTACTCAACGAGATCCGTTTCAAAAAAAGCACTTGGTCTTGTATCATGTTTTCATCACCCTGCCGGATTTTTACTGGGACATCGAGATGGAGCCCCAGAGCAGGGGGGCCGTTGCCCACGTCAGAGCCTGGGAAGCTGATAAAAAGAAGGAAATCAAGCAGTTCATGGAAAAGGCTCAGCAAGTTCTTCGGGATGCCGGCTTCCCAAAAGAAGCGGTGACCGTCAAGATCAAGCAAAGCGATAAAGGTATTGCCAGGGATATCGTCGAAGAAGCCAAAGACGGTTATTTGGCCGTAATCATCAGCAGAAGCGGCGAAGGAGAATTGCCGGAACCATTTTTGGGTACCAATGCCGCAAAAGTCATTCAAAACCTTTCGTTTGTTCCGGTTTTTATCGCCGGGAAAAGGCTGCCCGGGAAAAACATTCTGATTGCCATGGATCGCTCGGAAGGGGCCATGCGCGCTGTGGATTTCGTCGGTGAGCTGATGGGGGGACATGATTTTAAGGTCACCCTCTTACATGTTATTCGCAATGGAGAACAATCAAAGCCGGGCGCTTCGTATAAACCATTGCCCCAAGAGGACATTCAAACCGAAGAACAAAAAATGCAGGGTGTATTTGACGAGGCCAAACGGCGCTTGATCGATTTTGGATTTAAATCGGATCACGTTACCCATAAAGTCATTACCGGCGCTTCGAGCCCGTCAATGACCATTGTTCAAGAAGCCGAAGCAGGGGAATATTCTCCCATCGTCATCGGCAGAAGAGGTTTGTCCAAGTTCAAAGAATTTTTTATGGGCAGTGTCAGCAACCAAGTCATTCAATTGGGGGTCGAGCAGGCGGTTTGGGTGGTGACTTAACTGGTTCGGAATTATTTTTAGGGTCCCCATTAAAGCGGGACATATAACTTGAAATGCATCAAAAACAACCGCCTGGTCTGCAAAAAAAGCCGTTGTTTTTGATATTTTTTATTTGTTGAGGTTAAAAACATATTTTAGGCAGGGTGAAATAAATGGCAAGAAAAATTATTCACTGGTTGGATCGGAACATAGAGAATGCCCTGATTTTTCCCATGTACTTTATAATGATGGCGATTATGGCCATCGGCGTTGTGCAGCGCTTTTTTTTCAAAACCGCGTTTCACTGGGCGGTTTATGTCTGCATCGGCTTGTTCGTCTGGTTTTCCTGGCTCGGGTGTTCCTGGAATGTCAAAGAGCGGGCACACCTCCGCCTGGCGGCGTTTCGAAGTAAATTGCCCCGGAAGGTACAATTTGGTCTTCTGATGCTCGATTATTCTCTCTGGATCGCTTTCGGCATCATCGCGGCGTATTTCTCCGTGACTCAGATTGTCCGCTTACACGAGGTCGGTGCATTGATATACGGTACCGAAAGCATACCCAAATGGTTGGTTCCGTTGTGTATTCCCGTCTCGTTTTCTATTTTGTTTTGCAGAGTCATACAGTGCGCGGTACAGGATATTAAAGATTTCAGAAACAACGAACCCCTGAAGTTGAATCCTACCGCGACCATCGATTAAACTGGTTTAATACCTAGTGTTTTTGGGAGAAAAGAATGTTTGGAATACCTGAAGATGTGGCAATTTGGATCATCTCCGTAATAACAGGGTTTTTCTTTATCCTTGGAGTACCGATCTTCTTATGTGTGGCCTTTTGGGCCACCCTGGCATCGATTGCCATTGACTTTACCATCATGAACATTGGGATCACCTCTTATCAGGGCATCAGCAGCTACGCCCTGTTGGCAATGCCGCTGTTTATTCTCACCGGCGACCTTATCGGCGCCGGTGGTATCGCAAAAAAATTATCCATAATGGCCCGGCGAGTATTGGCACCGCTCAGAGGGGGACTGGCCATGGCTTCGGTGGCCACCTGCAGCCTGTTCTCAGCGATTTCCGGATCCAACTCCGCCACCGTGGCGACCATCGGCCGAATTATGATTCCCGAACTTAAAGAACAGGGCTATAATGATGAATTCGCTGCAACCACCGTTGCCGCCGGTGGGATTGTGGGGATCTTGATACCCCCCAGCATCCTAATGATCGTCTACGGCTTTACGGTCAATATAAGCGTCCTGGACCTTTTCAAGGCGGGAATCATCCCCGGGCTCTTGGTCAGCGTTGCACTAATGGTGGCCGCCCGATTCTGGTGCCGGAAGTATGACTGGGGACGTCCGGAACCCCTTATAATGAAAGAAGTTGTACGTTCCGTCTGGGATGCAAAACTCGGGATTGCCGCCGTGGCCCTTATTCTAATCATTGTGTACGGCGGAATATCGTCACCCACGGAAGCTTCGGGGATTGCCGCAGCCTACTGCCTGTTGGCCGGCACCCTGCTGACGCGTGAGATCAAACTCAAAGATGTACCGGCCGTGTTCCTTTCCAGCGGCCGGGTCAACGGGTTGCTGGCGCCGGTGGTCTCGATTTCCATCGTACTCCAGCAGGTCTTTTCAATCCTGGGCGTTCATGACGTCGTATCCAACTTTGTGCATTCCTTTGGAAGCTATTATGTGATGATGGGCGCCATGATGTTCAGTCTTGTCCTGGCCGGCGCCATCATGGAATCCATCTCCGTATGCATCATCTTGGCCCCAATTTTGGCGCCCATTGCGGTATCCATCGGAATGAACCCGATTCACTGGGGCATTGTGTTTATCGTGGGTCTGTCCATCGGCTTTATCACGCCGCCGTTTGGGCTGGATCTTTTCGTCGCTTCCGGAATAACGGGAATCCCTTACGACAAGCTAATCAAATGGGTTCCGCCATATCTACTCTTTGTATTTATTGCCTGGATTACCATCATGCTGGTTCCATGGTTGAGCCTGGTTTTTGTCTAACGCGGAAATGGCCGGTTCCTTTGAGATCCCCATGAAGGATCGAAATGGGAATCGGCCATTCCGCCGGGTTCGGACAGACCACACCATGTTTTTTGTCCGGGTCTTTTAAAACCATACAGCGTCCGAACGCATCTTTAACCATGGCCGCAAATTGCCTCTTGATGTATCGCTAAAAATTACTTATACATCGTAACAACTGGGGCTTTCCTATTGTTAAAAGGGGACCAATGAATTTCGAACCATCGA
>JAHECI010000336.1 GCA_024641825.1 Desulfobacterales bacterium
TTAAGATCGAGATTATCGTTCAGTCTGACAGGGTCAAACAGGTGATGGAAACCATACAAAAGGCCGCTTATACCGGAAAAATCGGAGACGGCAAAATCTTTATTCTGCCCATGGAAGAGGTGATTCGGGTGCGTACCGGTGAAAAAGGAGAAGATGCCATATAAAATATTTAAATGCTCAAAGCAAGCTGAAGATTAAAGGGAGATTTATGAAAATAAAATGGGCCAAGTCTGTATTCACAGCAAGCTTTTTACTCGTATTGCCCAAGCTGGCTTTAGCCGCCGAAAGTATGGTGATAGATACTGGAACCACCGCCTGGATGTTGACGGCAACAGCATTGGTTCTGCTTATGGTGCCGGGGTTGGCCATGTTTTATGGCGGCCTGGTCAGAACAAAAAATGTTTTGGGTACCATGATGCATAGTTTCGTCGCAATGGCAGTGATCGGCGTGCTTTGGGCGGTTTGCGGATATTCTCTGGCGTTTGGCAAGAGTATTTTGGGCGGAGCTATCGGCTGGAACAATGACTATTTTTTTCTAAACGGGATAGACGATGTGATCAAAAACGGAATACCGGAATATGTCCTGGCAATGTTCCAGGGCAAATTCGCCATTATCACTCCGGCTTTGATTAGCGGCGCACTGGCAGAACGTGTCTATTTTCGAGGTTACATTCTGTTTATCGTTTTATGGTTTCTATTTGTTTATTGTCCGTTGTGTCACTGGGTTTGGGCTTCGGATGGATGGCTGTTTAACGCCGGTGCGTCCGGGGTGATCGATCTGGCCGGTGGTCTTGTGATCCACGTTTCGGCGGGCTTTAGTGCCCTGATTGTGGCGCTGATGCTCGGGCCCCGGTACGGTTACCCAAAAACAGCAATGAATCCGAACAACCTTGTGATGACGCTCATGGGCGCCGGTCTTTTGTGGGTGGGCTGGTTTGGCTTCAATGCCGGTTCTACGGTGCAAAGCGGACTGGATACCGCCCGTGCCTTAACCATGACGCAAATATCTGCCGCCAGCGGTGCATTGACATGGATTATCATAGAAGCCATCGTCTTTCGTAAGACAACTTCTCTGGGATTCGCGTCCGGCATTTTAGCGGGACTTGTCGCCATAACGCCGGCAGCAGGCGTGGTCAAGCCATATGGTGCCATCATCTTAGGGGCGCTATCCTCCATTGCCTGTTACTATGCACTAAACGCCAAAATGAAGTTAGGCTATGACGACAGCCTGGACTGTTTCGGGATACACGGCATCGGAAGCGGACTGGGTGTTCTAATGCTCAGTTTCTTTATCCGAGACAGCTGGATGAAAAGCGCGGCTTCGTCGACAAATGGGTCCTGGTCTTATTTCAACCAGTTAACCATTCAACTGCTGGGCATGGCAGCTACCATAGCTCTGGCGGTTATCGGCACGGCAATCATTGTTTTTATCGTTCAAAAGACCATCGGCTTTCGTATCGAGGAGCAGAAGGAAATCGAGGGACTTGACCAGTCTCTGCATGGGGAGCACGGATATGGACTCGTGTATCCGGATGTTCGAGGATAGCTGATAAAATTTAACCATTTGATGAAAAAGAAGAAAAATTTCGGTCGGCAAATCAAAAAATGAATTTTTGAAATCGAACGATTTTTTTAGATAGTTAATCACTATACCACAACAATAATTTTAAGGAGGATTTTTATTATGACACCCAAAGAAGTAATTGAATTTGCAAAAAAGAATAAGGCCAGAGTCGTTGATCTTCGCTTTATGGATTTTCCAGGCGTATGGCAGCATTTTACGGTGCCCATGGGTGAACTAACAGAGTCGAGTTTCGAGGAAGGTTTCGGTTTTGACGGCTCCAGCATCCGGGGGTGGCAGCCCATCCATGCCAGCGACATGCTGGTGGTACCGGACCCAGCCACCGCAAAAATGGATCCTTTCTTTGAAGTTCCGACCCTGGTTTTAATCGGCAACATTGTGGACCCCATTACCCTCGAATCATATACCCGAGATCCGCGAAATATTGCCAAAAAAGCAGCAGCATATCTCAAGAGTACCGGAATCGGCGATACTGCTTATTTCGGACCAGAGGCTGAATTTTTTATCTTTGACGATATCCGTTTCGAGTCGTCTAATCACAGGGCCTTTTATGAAATTGATTCCGTTGAAGGTATCTGGAACAGTGGACGGGAAGAATGCCCTAACCTGGGTTATAAACCGAGACACAAAGAAGGATACTTTCCGGTTCCGCCCATGGACAAGTTTCAGGACATCCGTACCGAAATGCTCCTGACCCTTGAGCAGTTGGGAATAGATGTCGAATGCCAGCATCATGAAGTGGCTACCGCCGGTCAGGCCGAGATTGATATGCGCTTTAAGCCGCTTCTTGAAATGGGCGATCAGCTCGTGTGGTTCAAGTACGTGCTTAAAAATGTGGCGCATAAATATGGCCATATTGTAACATTCATGCCCAAACCACTATTTAATGACAACGGCACAGGCATGCATACCCATTGCAGCATTTGGAAAGGCGATAAACCCCTCTTTGCCGGCGACAAGTATGCCGGGGTCTCCCAGCAAGCGCTTTATGCCATCGGTGGAATACTCAAACACTGCCCGGCGTTGTGCGGCTTTACCAATCCCACCACCAACTCCTACAAACGCCTGGTTCCCGGCTTTGAAGCTCCTGTGAATCTGGCTTATTCCAGCCGTAACCGGAGCGCAGCCGTCCGGATTCCCATGTATTCTCCTTCACCCAAAGCCAAACGCATCGAGTTCCGGACACCGGATCCCTCATGTAACGGATATATTGCGTTTTCCGCCATACTCATGGCCATGATCGATGGAATCGAAAACAAAATCGATCCAGGGGACCCGCTGGATAAAGACATCTATGGCCTCCCACCTGAGGAGTTGGCGGAAATTCCTTCTGCGCCGGGATCCTTGGATGAGGCGTTGGCTGCATTGGACAAAGATAAAGAATTCCTGCTCAAAGGCGATGTATTTACACAGGATGTTATCGACACCTGGATCGAATACAAAATTGAAAAGGAGATCAATGCAGTAAAACTTCGTCCGCATCCGCACGAGTTCTTCCTTTATTTCGATATATAACCTCCCCCTAATCAACAACAGCCTGCTGATAAACCGGCGGGCTGTTGTTTTTTCGGCCAGGACACACTATATGAAAAAAACGGCTTCACCAGATCTGAAAATACGGAAAATGTGTTTGAGTTTATAACCCTTCGGAAGACATCAAGTATGAAGATTTTTACCTATGGAACCTTAATGATATCTGATGTAATGTGTGCTGTTACAACTCGAGAGTTTCGTTTTCAAAATGCTATCCTGAGAGGCTATGCGCGTTTTACGGTAAAGGGAGAATCTTATCCCGGAATTATTCCGGTAACAGATGCAGTCACTGAAGGGGTCATCTATTTTGATGTGGACGAATCGTCATTGGAGCGGTTGGATGCATTCGAAGGCGATCTGTATCATCGCACTTCTATTCTGGCAGAAATGAAGGGGGGAGAAATATGTAATGCCGAAGCGTATGTTATCAGATCCAATTTTTGGAATCATCTCTCTTCATCAGAATGGAATGCAAAAGAATTTGTCCAGAAACATCTTAAGGCGTTTTTAGAAACTTATTCGGGTTTTAAGAAAAAATCATGATTTTTTATTGCAGGAATTAACCTATCTACTCAGACTTGACGTTAGGTAAGAACCGCTCAAACGCACTTTATTCTTCATCCATGGAACTCCAATGATATAAAAGCGAGTTAATAATAAAATGGATAAAATATCTTCACTCACCCAAGCTTCAAGATACCCAAAAAATGATGAAGTACCA
>JAHECI010000337.1 GCA_024641825.1 Desulfobacterales bacterium
GGCCGGCATATCTCAAAGGACACACGGTATGCGATGAAGATTTGTGCCGCCTGCAGAAGTTGGGAAAAAACCACCTTTACCTCATCGATCTGGAAGAAGATGAAATTCATGAAAACGAAGCGGCGGCCATTATGGCCGGAGCTCTGGCCGGAAAAGGGGTGGTGTGGGAAAATGAACCCCGTGAAGGAAAAATACGCCTGGTGGCGGAAAATGACGGGTTGCTGTTCGTCGACACTGCGGCCCTGGCAGCCTTTAACATGATTGAAGAAGTCATGTGCGCAACGTTACACAACCACACGCTGGTGAAAAAAGATGAAATGGTGGCCGCCACCCGGGCGATTCCCCTGGTCATGAAACGCGCGCCTGTGGAACGTGCCGCTGCCGTTGCCGGACAAAATGGCGGGGTGGTCTCTGTTCGTCCCCTTCGAAAGGGGAACGCAGGCCTTATCATCACGGGAAACGAGATCTATCACGGTCTTATCGAAGACCGTTTCGCCCCCATCCTGACCCGCAAACTCATGGACCTCGGCTCCGAAGTGAACCGCATTTCTTTTGCCCCGGACAAGACCGAAATTATTCGTCAGGAAATCTGCACTCATATTGAAAGCGGCTGTGACTTAATTTTACTGAGCGGAGGCATGAGCGTGGACCCCGATGATGTCACCCGAAAAGGGATTCGGCTTGCCGGAGCCCATGAGATACATTACGGTGCCGCTGCACTCCCGGGCGCCATGTTTCTGGTGGCCTATATCGGAGACATCCCCCTGCTGGGGGTTCCGGCCTGTGGTTTACATCATCGGGTGACCGTTCTGGATCTGGTTCTACCTCGGGTACTTGCCGGGGAACGTATCGGCAAAAAGGAATTGGCTTTCCTGGGGCATGGCGGTCTTTGTCAGGACTGCCCCGAATGCACGTATCCACACTGCCCTTTCGGGAAAAGCTAGTAATATGACGGATACTTATCCAAAGACATTTGAGGACCGGTCAGGAAGCTGTCACGAAATTCCTATCCCTCCCGGGAAAACCAGTGTTGGGTCTTCAAACAAATTTTCACCAGCATGAGCATCAACGGGACTTCGATCAGCACCCCCACCACCGTGGCAAGGGCAGCCCCTGAAGACAGACCGAAGAGCATGGTAGACGTGGCGATGGCCACTTCGAAATGGTTGGAAGCCCCGATCATGGCAGCCGGAGCCGCATCCACGTAGCGGAGTTTCAACAGCCGCGCAAGGCCGTAGGCGAGCCAGAAAATGAGCATGGTCTGAACGAAGAGCGGAACGGCGATCCAAACGATGGTCAGGGGATTGCCGATGATCACTTCGCCTTTAAAAGAAAACAACAGCACCAGGGTAATGAGCAGCGCGATAATCGTAATGGGGGTCAGAACGTGTAAAAATTTTTCCTTAAACCACGTTTCACCTTTTGCGGAAATAATCCACTTCCTGGAAAGATAGCCCGCCACCAAAGGAAGCGCCACGTAAATTCCGATGGAGAGCAGCAAGGCCTGCCAGGGTACCGGCAAACGTCCCACACCCAGCAAAAACCCTCCCAGAACACCATAAAGTACGAGCATGGTCAGGGAGTTGATGGCCACCATTACCAGAGTCAAACCGTCATTGCCGCGGGACAGATACCCCCACACCAGGACCATGGCAGTACACGGCGCTATCCCCAGCAGGATGCAACCCGCAAGATAGCTGCGCCAAAGGGGAACTTCCAGCATTTTAATGCCATGGGCCATCACCACCGTACCGGCCCCGTGGGTTGCACCCACCGGGAGGTCGAGACCCAACGGCATCCGGACCAAATCCACGGCCTCCGGACCGATGAAATTGTAAAATAGGGTGCCGAGAAAAAAGATGGCGATCCCGTACATGGTAAACGGCTTGATGCACCAGTTGACGAAAAGGGTCAAGAACACCGGTTTTCCGCTCTTGCCCGCTTTGATGACTTCGCCGAAATCGATTTTGACCATGATGGGATACATCATGAAAAACAGGCAGATTGCGATGGGGATGGACACCACCGGCGCGCCTTTGACATAGATAGCCAGCCCATCGAGGTATTGCGCCACGCCGGGAGCGATTTTTCCGAGCAGGATCCCGGCAACAATGCACAGCACCACCCACAGGGACAGAAATCGCTCGAAAATACTGGTCATTTTTCGATCATTGTTCAAAACAGCATCGCTACTCATCAATCGTTTCCTCCTAATAACAATTAAAAATCAAAACGAAACCGACCCAAATAACTCGAAAGTCGTTCCCTGTTTGCGTCGTCCAAGGGCGGACAGTCTTCAGATCCTTTTGCCCCTTCGGCCATCTGAGCGGCAAAAACCATGCAGGTGGGCTGGCCGCATTCTTTGCAATTCGTTTTCGGGAGCAGTTTTAGAATTTCGATGACCTTGGGCTGGGGAGTCGCTTCGTACAGGGGGTCAATCTTTTCCCGGTTTTCCCAGGCCGCGTTGATTTCTCTTTTGATCCACTCGATGATCTTGGTCGCCTCTTCTTCGTCTTTGAGTGCATTGACGGCGATCTTTTTGGCGTGAACGGTGATCAGTTTGCCCTGGGCCTTAAACGTTACCGACGGCGGATCTTTGGTATAGGTGAATCCCCCGAGGACGGCATTCAGGTAGGGAATCGCTTCGCCCACATCCTGATCCAGATGGGCAAAACAGTGCAACGCTTCAAAGCCCGGATTGCATTCTGCCCTGAATATTTCTTTGGTATATGATTCCAGTAACATTTTTGTTTCCCTTTTTTAAGTCGGTCTGACCCAATGTTCCTGTCAAGCCTTGTTTTATCTGGAGTCGATAGCATTTTAAAGTGCTCTGTTTGGAAATTAATATCGAAACTTTCCGGGGTCGATCTCAGGGGGACTGGGAAGTATGCCGGCAAGATGCGGGTCTGTGACGACATCCTCAAAAAGGAAGCGATCAGCTGAACAGAGCCCCCACACTTTCACCGGTGTGTATTCGCTTGATGGCCTCGGCAAAAAGAGGCCCCACGGACAGCACGTTTAACTGTTCCATCTTTTTACTACCCGGGATCTCAACCGTATTCGTAACGACGATTTCTTCTATGGAAGCGTCTTTAAGGTTCTTTACCGCCGGCCCGGACAAAACAGGATGGGTGGCCCCTATAAAGATTTTTCTGACACCGGCTTTTTCCAGTGTCTTTACTGAAGTTATCATCGTGCCCCCTGTGGAAATTTCATCATCGAAAATAATGGCATCTTTTCCTTTTACATCGCCCACCACCAATCCCTGAACAACATCCGTATCGCTGATTCGTCGCTTGTCGATGATGGCCATGGACGTGTTCATTTTTTTGGCAAAACTACCGGCTCTCTTGGCGCCGCCGGCGTCCGTTGCAACGACGACGGTATTTGAAATGTCGAGACGCCGTTGAAAATGGTCGCAAATGATGGGAACGGCCGTAAGATGATCCACCGGTATACTGAAGAATCCGTGCACCGAATCGGCATGAAGATCCATGGTCAGCACGCGGTTGGCACCTGCCGTTTTGAAAAGATCTGCCATGAGCCTTCCGGCGATGGAGATTCTGGGGGCGTCTTTTTTGTCGGACCTGGCGTAGGAGTAGTACGGAACAACAGCGGTAATTCTTTTGGCGGAAGCACTGCGCAACGCGTCAAGGGTGATCAACAGCTCCATAATGTGATTGCTCACAGGCCGACTGAATGATTGAATCACAAAAACATCTTTTTCTCTCACGTTCTCCTTGACCTGGACAAACAGGTTGTCGTTGGAAAACCTCAAGATGTCCAGTTTGCTGAGGGGGATGCCGAGATTCCGGCATATTTCTTTTGCCAGCCC
>JAHECI010000338.1 GCA_024641825.1 Desulfobacterales bacterium
AACAGACCTGTTGCCGGAGACAGGAAGGTCACATTGAACCGGCCGGTGGCGCCGGGGGTTCCCCCAAGGGGACCTGTACCAAAAACAATGACATTCTCCGGGCCCAGGGGATCCGTGTCGGGTTGGAGCAAATCGAACAACAATTTTCCGTTGATGCCCCGGCCGCCGATAAAACCGGTGGCCAGATCTCTATCCAAAGGAAAGTCGGATATTTTTCGATTCGTAAGATCGATATCGAGGACCTTCCCCACCCAACCAAACCATTGATCCATAATTTTTTCTCCCAAAATTTCTTGCCGGGCGTCACAGCGCCTTCACTTGCAGCGTATCATCTTTTCAAAGAAACGGCGATTGTGAAAAGATAATTGCGGGGCTTTTTGGCGATGGGCGCCGTTAACCTCCTGCAAATGTCACCATGATCTCTATCTGATCACCTGCCCGGACTTGGGTTCTCACGTCGTCCGGCTGGGTGTAAAGTTTCCCGTTCACGAGCAAAATGGCATGTTGCATCAATTCCCGGGATCGCTCCAGGCCATATTTTTGCTCGAGGTCCTCCTGAAAGCGAACAAAGGCCCGGTCCAGAGCCTCGCCGACGGTGCTGCCGTCAGGCATGGAAATGATCAAGTTGTTCGGGCCGAAAAACCTTTTCAGGGTCACGTGGGCCTTCAAGGTAACTTGAATCATGATTCTCTCCTAACGCAGCATCATAATTCTGCTATTGAATCAGCTTATTCGGGAGCCAGGTGACGAACTCCGGAAAAATGATCATCAGAATCAGGACGGCGATCATCACCAAAACATAGGGAATAATCGACATATAGATATCCTGCATGGTGATGTCGGATCCAACGATCCCTTTCATGTAAAAGAGGTTCATTCCGAACGGCGGCGTGATATAGCCCATGCAGACATTGATGGTGAACAAAACGCCGAACCAGATCGGATCGATACCGGCGTCCACGATGATCGGAAAAAAAATCGGCATGGACAGAACGGTAATTGCCGCGCCATCGATAAACATTGCCATGAGGAACACCGTCAACATCATGATGCCCAGCAGCACCATGCTTCCGTATCCTTTTCCGACCCCTTGCAGCATCAGAGAAAGGGCTTCTTGTACGCCGATGGCATTCAATAAGGTAGAGAACAGACTTCCCCCGATGAGAAGCCACATGACCATACACGTTATCTTGATCGAGGACTTACCGGCGAGGAAGACGTTTTCAAAGGTAAGCTTGCGGTTGATGGCCGCGCAGCACAGCGCCCCGAATGCTCCGGCCGCCGCGCCCTCGGTGGGCGTCGCAGCCCCGGTGTAGATGCTTCCCATGACAAATAATATAAGTGCAACGGGCAGGAAAACCGAAGTCAAAGATTTAATTCGATCTTCCCAGGTGATTTTAACGTCTTTCGGGATAGGGGGGCCCATTTTGGGGTTCAGGAGACATTTTACAACGATATAGATGATAAATCCGGCGGAACAGAGAATCCCGGGTATGAGCCCCCCTGCAAAGAGCTTGCCCACCGACATCCCCGTAAAACCTGCAACGATAATCATGATTATGCTTGGCGGGATGATGGGTCCTAATGCAGAACCGGCGGCAATGCAGCCCAGTGCCATATGTTTGTTATAACGACGCTTGAACATCTCGGTCAGTGCAATCGGTCCGATGGTCACAATCCCACTGGCCCCAAGTCCTGAAATTGCATCGACAATAGTGCAGATCAGGACCGCACCGATGGCCAGTCCGCCACCCAGGTGTCCGACCCACTTGTAAAACATGTCGTACATGTCTTCCGCAATACCCGAGCGTTCCAGCACTGCAGCGAGAAAAACAAAAAAAGGAATCGCGAGAAAAATCTCCTTGGTGGTAACGGAGTAGATGGTGGTGGAAATGAGGTAAAGCCCATGGGCCTTCCAAAAGATCAGGGTAAATATAACGGACGAAGAAATCAGGCAAAAGGCGATGGGCATGCCCAAGATCATCAGCAGCAGGAATCCAAAAACAACGATGAGAGTGACAGCGGTGAGGCTCACGAGTTATCCCCTTCGTTTGAAAGCATTCTCAGGGCCATAATGTCCCGGATGAACAGGCTGACTGCCTGAAGGAAGAGAAGACATACCCCGATTAAAATACCTGTTTTTATGGGATAGACCGGCGGCGAAAAGATGGTCGAGGCTCTTTCGGAAATAACGATCGAATTCCAGGCGAACATTCCCACCTGCCATATGGTAATCAACAGGACGGCAAAGAAAATGACATAGACGCAGAGATTGATAATCAGCTTGGTCTTTTCTTGAAATTTATTGACAATGATATCCATGATGACATGCCCGCCCTGTTGCAGAGCGTGGGCACCTCCAAAGACGACCAGTGCGCAAAAACACTGGACATTGACGTCCCAGACCCAGGTCGTCGGCCTGTTAAAAAAATACCGCATAACAACTTCGTACATGGCCATCAGTGTCATTGGAACGAACAATAAACTAAGACCATCGGATATGTATTTATTAATGATGTCAATTCGATCAATGAAACGCTGCATTTGATGCTCCTTTACAGAACAACTCCATCCGGAGAACCGATCACCAAAGCCCTGTTATCCGGGGACAAGGGGCAAAGCCCTTGCCCCCGGAATTTCTTCGATGAAAACAACCTACTGGTGAAATCTATTCCATTTTTCCCAGGTACCGGTTGGTTTCCTTGATAATATCTACAGCTTGCTTGCATTCGGGACTCTTTGAGGCCGCGGCATCCCATAAGGGGACGGCGACTTTCAGCGCTTTGGCCTGGTCGGCGTCCGACAGGGTATGGAATTGCACGTTATACTTTTTGATTGCCTCTGCCTTCGCATTCTGCACGTACCCGGAATACAATGCCGCATTTTTTACCGCTACCATTGGGGCGGCGTTTGCCAGCAATTCGCGAATATCCTGGGGCAAAGCGTTCCAAGAGTCCAGGTTCACCGCCCACATACAGTTGATGCTGTTGGTGGTGGGTTCAAGGTAGTGATGGATGACCTCTCCGAGTTTACCGGAGATGAGAGCCGAGGAAGAGGCTAGATATCCATCGATGGTTCCCAGCTTCAGAGCCATATACATCTCATCGTATGGAATAGACGTCGGGGAAGCCCCGAGTTCCTTCATGAAATCCGCATAGATGCCCACAGCACGGAGTTTCAGTCCCTTCAGGTCCTCCAGTGTTTTCACCGGTTTGATGGTTCCGATGCCGTAGATATCCCCCATGGGAAAGCTGACCAGGTAGTAGAGATTATGTTTGGCATATACCTTTCTCATCAGGTCGTAAAAGCCGAACTGAAACAAAGACATGGTTTGTGCCCGGGCATCGGTCCATCCATAGGGAACGCCCTGGTCGATGTTGGCTTCCGGCATGGCGCCACCGTAAAAGCCGGGGTACATAAAGGCCACGTCAAAGGCCCCTCGCTTGAGGGCGTCGAAAGTATCCCTCACCGACGCCAGGGCTCCGGGCTCATACCGGGTAATCTGCAGCCGGCCGTTGGTCGCCTTGTGGATCCATTCGATCAACGGAATCGTCAGGTATCCCGCCTGGGGACCGGTACCCGCGTACTGGTCCTGGAGCTTCCATTTGATCACCTTGTCCTGGGCCATGCCGCTTCCCGCGATCAACAACACAAAAATGGCGACAACTACCGCACCGACGAATCTTTTCCTTTTCTTCATTGGAAACCTCCTTTAATCAATTAATCGTTAACTACCTCTCCGAAACGGGGGCCCATCGGAAAATTCCGGTTTCCCCCGCGAACGCTCATCGCTTGCAGTTACCTACATAAATAAATTTGGTTTTTGGCCGA
>JAHECI010000339.1 GCA_024641825.1 Desulfobacterales bacterium
ATGGGCAAATCGTCATCAAGGGGCAGCAGAAGCTTTGCACTGACCAGATCGTCCGACAAATCGATGGCCAGTTTTCTTGCAAGATCCGTGTTCTTTGCCAGGAGTGCATTGAGCTCCTTCTCCATGAAAACAACCTCCCTTTTGAGGCCTTTTTCACTGTAAGGTTCCGGTTCGAGGGGGGCATTCGGCGCAGATCGGTCTGTTTTGGATGACGTATTGGGGGTATGGTTTTTCGGTGTAGCAACACCGGTAGTCATTGAATCGAGGTTTTCTAATTTGGTCGCCAAGACTTTCTCTTCGTTAGGGCTCAGGGTCACGGGCTTGAACTCGGACGGGAAAAGGTAGGTTTTGAGCACCAGGACGGTCACGGCAGCGGTAATAAGGACGCCGATAATCAACACTCCAAAAACCTGCAAACACCCAAATCGCTTTTGGGTTATTTTTTCAGTAAAGGTATGGTTATTTTCCCCCATGATCTTGTTTCCAATAATACCACCTTAAATGCGCGTAAAGAAAACGGGAAGGCTGTTTGATATATTTAATTATAAATGAAAAGGCATTCCAGGATGATTCCTTGGAATGCCTTTTTTGAGCGTAAGAGCAATCTAAACTACCGTAACGTTAACCGCAGCAGGACCTTTTTGGCCCTGCTCAATGTCAAAGGTCACCCGGTCGCCTTCATTAAGGGTTTTGAACCCGGTTGCATTGATTCCCGAATGATGAACAAACACATCCGGACCATCTTCCTGCTCAATGAAGCCGTAGCCTTTGCTGCTGTTAAACCATTTTACTATCCCATTAGCCATTATTAACACCCTCCTTTCAAAGAGTTCTCATAGTTCCACACTTGAGGTTGCCAATTTGGCAAATGGATCTTGCCTCTAGAACGAAACTGGCCCGCCAATTAAGGACAAGCCTTTATTGATTATACAAAGGTTAACATCTTTTTTAAAAAAATCAAGCAGATTCTATAAATACCAACCATATCGTATAGCTACCCTTGACGCCGACTTAAAGATAGGTTCGAAAGGCCCCGGCCGATCCAAAATAGAATCTTGTATTGATAAATTGACGGTATTGATATATTTAATAAAAATCAGATAATTAAAGAACATTATCACCGCCGTTTTTATGGTTGAAATTTAAGGCTCAAAAACCGTCATGAAACTAAAGGAAATGGAAATGGTCAAAAAAGTTCGGTTTTTTTCTGAAAATTTTGAAATAGAAGGGATCCTCAACAAAAAAGATGAAAAAAAAGGCGTGGTCGTTACCCATCCACATCCCCTTTACGGCGGGGATATGTATAATCTGGTGGTTGAAACCCTGGTGCATGTCTATAATATCAAAGGGTATTCAACATTAAAGTTCAATTTCAGAGGGGTTGGCGGAAGTCAGGGAACATATGACAATGGCCACGGTGAACAAAAGGACGTGCTGGCCGCCCTCTCGTTCCTCGGGGATATGGGAATAGAGCAAATAGATCTGGCCGGCTATTCCTTCGGCGCCTGGGTGAATGCCCACGCCGTTCAGGAAGATGTTTCGGTGAAACATATGGTCATGGTTTCACCGCCGGTGGGATTTATGGATTTTTCCACCATAGGTCCCATGGAGCGCCTCAAGTTGGTTGTCACCGGAAGCCGGGATGATATCGCACCGTCGGAGGTCGTAAAACAAATGTGTTCCGTATGGAATCCCAAGGCCCGTTTTGTTGTCATCGACGGTGCGGATCATTTTTATGGCGGCTTCCTGAATCAGCTGGAAGCGGTTTTGGTTTCTATTTGATTTTCATCCATGGGTTTTCGGTTCTGGGGTTCAGGTCATGGCGCCCACATTATTTTGGGTCGGATATTGACAACGGTCCAATAGGTACCACTTTGTGCTATAGGGCCGGGCAAATCCAAGGCTGTCGGCGCTTGTTCCCATTATGATTTTCAATACCCCAACCGTTTGAGGGAGGACGGCGGAGGTCCCGTCTCTGGGGGGAGGCGGGGCGTTTTATTAAAGGTGGCGATTCTATGACTGAACATACCATAACATTACCTGTCACGGGAATGACCTGCGTAAATTGCGCAATGAACATCGAAAGGGGTGTAAAAAAGCTGGAGGGTGTTCACAATGTGAACGTCAATTTCGCAGCGGAACGGACGGTGGTCGATTTTGATCCCAAAAAGCTCCGTGTGAGAGATATTGTCGAGAATATTCACCGTTCGGGTTTTACGGTCCCCACCACAAAGACAGAACTTCCCGTCACCGGAATGACGTGTGCCAACTGTGCCGCGAACATCGAGAGAGCCTTAAACAAACGCGTAGCGGGTGTTGTCAATGCCGCCGTGAACTTTGCCACAGAGCGGGTTACCGTTGAATACATTTCCGCAGTTTCCAGCATCGAGGACATCGTATGGGCCATTGAGAAAGCCGGCTATGGTGCCATACTTCCGGACGAAGCACTGGAAACGGAAGATGCGGAACAGGCTGCACGTCATGCCGAGATTAAAGACCAGACCCGCAAGTTTGCAGTGGGTGTGATTTTTGCACTTCCGCTGTTCGTATTGAGCATGATGCGTGATTTCAACCTTGTGGGTCTTTGGAGCCATGCGCCTTGGGTGAACGGGTTCTTCCTCGTTCTCGCCACTCCGGTTCAGTTTTATACCGGATGGGACTATTACGTGGGCGGGTTCAAAAGCCTGAAAAATAAAAGCGCGAACATGGACGTCCTCGTGGCCATGGGGTCGTCCATTGCCTATTTTTATTCCATCGCTGTTTTGCTTTTTCCGTCTCTGGGCGAACATGTTTATTTTGAAACTTCGGCGGTCATTATTACCCTGATCAAGCTTGGGAAAATGCTCGAAGCGCGCACCAAAGGGAAAACCGGCGGCGCCATTCGAAAGCTGATCGGGCTTCAGCCCAAAACCGCAACGATCCTGGAAAACGGCACGGAAAGCGAGATACCGTTAACCCGGGTGAAGGTAGGGGATACGGTTATCGTTCGGCCGGGAGAACGGATTCCTGTGGACGGTCGGGTTGCCCAAGGGGAATCGTCGGTGGACGAATCGATGCTCAGCGGCGAACCGCTGCCGGTGGACAAGTTCCCGGATGAACGTGTGGTGGGGGGAACCATCAACGGTGAAGGTCTTCTGAAAATTGAAGCCACCCGTGTGGGCAAGGAGACCGCACTGGCCCAGATCATCAAACTGGTTCAGGAAGCCCAGGGGAGCAAGGCTCCCATACAGGCCATTGCAGACCGAGTGGCGGCCATCTTTGTCCCTGTGGTCATTGTCATTGCCTTGGCAGCTTTTGGGCTGTGGTGGGGAATCACCGGTGAGTTTGTTCCGGCCATAATACGACTGGTGGCGGTGCTCGTTATCGCATGTCCGTGCGCCTTGGGACTGGCGACGCCCACGGCCATCATGGCCGGCACCGGAAAAGGGGCTGAAAAAGGGGTTTTGTTCAAAAAAAGCGAGTCCCTGGAGATGGCGACGAAACTCGACACCATCGTACTCGATAAAACCGGCACCATCACAATGGGTAAACCTGCCGTGGTCGATATCATTCCTTTAGATCCCGGTTTTGCCGGGGAAGATCAGCTGTTGAAACTCGCGGCTTCGGTGGAAAAAGGTTCGGAACACCCTCTGGGAAAAGCGATTGTCAATGAAGCGAAAACCAGAAGGATCGATCTTTGGGAGCCTGAAAATTTCAAGGCATCCGGCGGATTGGGTGTCGAAGCCAGGATCGAAGGAGAATTGGTAAAAATGGGGAAGCCAAAATGGTTCATCGATACCGGGGCCGATATGGAAAAAGCAAACGATGAAATCCATCGGCTCCAG
>JAHECI010000340.1 GCA_024641825.1 Desulfobacterales bacterium
TGGACAAAAAGATAGCTAAGGAGAAATAGTGGAGGAAAGCAAAATCACCTAAAAGGCCTCGCTCTGGTATATACCTAATCATCGATCACCGGCATAGCTGGTTTTTTATCGTATTAATCAATGAAAGGAGAAAGATCATGAAGGTAAAAGGGTTATTTTTTATATTAATCATTTTTTTCCTTGCACAAGAACTGATGCTTCCGGCATTCGCTGCTGATAAGAACCCAAAACTGGTTCTGCAAATCACAGTAGATCAATTGCGTGGTGATCTGCCCATGCGTTTTAAAGATCGCCTTGGCAAAGGAGGTTTCCGTTATTTATTGGAAAACGGTACCCATTACAAAAACGCCCACTATCAACACGCAAACACGGAAACAGCCGTTGGACACGCGACACTTGCTACAGGTGCAGATCCTTCCAGACATGGTATTATCGCTAATGACTGGATCGATCAGAAAACTGGTAAGTCTGTATATAACACCGAAGACGATCGCCATCACATCATCGACAGCAAACCGAAACCTCACGAAGGTGTCTCGCCTCGCAATCTTCTTTGCACCACAATTGGCGATGAGCTTGTTGTTGATAATGCTGGACAGTCAAGGGTATTCAGTGTTTCAGTCAAGGATCGCGGGGCCATCCTTCCCGGAGGACATGTGGGCAAGGCCTTCTGGTTCTCCAAGAGCAGTGGCAAGTTTGTTACCAGCACCTACTACTATAAAGATTATCCTGAATGGGTGAAACAATGGAACGCCGCCAAGCCGGCCGACCGTTATAAAGGAAAAACCTGGGACCTCCTGCATGATCGTTCCTCCTATGTTGCCAGGGATATTGATGATCGTCCCTTCGAAGCAGCGTTTGCGGAATTGGGTCGGACATTTCCCCATGCACTGGGAGATGGAAGTGCAAAGTATTTCTATTTAGTTCTCACATTAACCCCCATTGGTGACGAGCTGACACTGAATTTTGCCAAAACACTCATTGAGAACGAAAAGGTAGGCCAGGGAAATGCTACTGATTATCTGGCAATCAGTTTTTCATCCACCGATTATATCGGGCATCTTTTTGGACCTTCCAGTCTGGAAACAGAAGATAATATCCTGCGTCTGGATCGGCTGCTGGCGGAGCTTTTCCAGTACCTGGATAAGAAAATCGGTCTTGACAATACCCTGATAGTGCTTTCTGGTGATCATGGCGCGCCTGAAGCCCCTGAATACATGGCTGAACACGGAATGGAGACAGGCCGCTTTCCATTAGACTGGTTTAAAAAAGGCTCTCCTTTATCGGATGCGCTTAAGAAACGGTTCGGACGGGATGACCTTATTGCCCTCCACAGTCATCCATATCTTTATCTCAATCTTGACGCCATAGAAGATGCAAAGCTTGATATCGAAGAAGTGGAGCGCTTTGTTGCCGTAGAAATGATGAAGGTAGACGGGATTGCTTATGCCATGACACGCAGTGACTTATTAGCCGGTCGAATAACCGAGTCGCCTATCCAGAACCAAATCCGACGCAGTTTTCATCCTGTACGTTCCGGCAACATCCATATGGTGCCGGAGCATTACTGGTTTTTGCATTCCACTGAGGAAGCCGAAAAGATGGGCATCGAAAAAATTGCTGCAATCCATGGCTCGCCTTGGAAGTACGATACTTACGTCCCTATTTTCTTTGCCGGCAACGGTGTTTCGCCTCAGACAATAAGCAGGCTCGTGGGGCCTCAGGACATAGCCGCCACGATTGCAGCATATCTGGAAATCAAACCTCCATCCGGGTCGGTGGGGGTTCCGCTCGTGGAGGTGCTGAAAGAGTAATTAGTAGATAGCGAAAAGATGCCCCGGCTGGATTTTACTTTCAAACCTCAACTGGACGGACTTACGAAGTGGTCTTTATTTGAAATTCAAACCAATGAAACATGGCAGATTTGTTTTAATAATGGAAACTTAACAATAAAAAAGGGGGGGAAATGAAAAAGACATTTTTTTTAACATTCATTATCATGGTAATGTTAACCTGGTCATTAAGCCCTGTTATGGCAGCAGACAAGCCAAACATCGTCGTCATCTGGGGTGATGACATAGGCTGGAGCAACATCTCCGCCTACAACCTCGGCGTCATGGGTTATGAAACCCCGAACATCGACCGGCTCGCCAGAGAGGGTGCCATGTTCACCCACTACTACGCCCAGCAGAGTTGCACCGCCGGTCGTTCAGCGTTCATCCTTGGCCAACACCCCTTCCGGACAGGACTCCTCACCATCGGGATGCCCGGATCAGACCACGGAATTCCCGACTGGGCACCGACCCTTGGTGACCTTCTCAAGGACAAGGGATATGCCACCGGGCAATTCGGGAAAAACCACCTCGGCGACCGTGACAAGCACCTGCCTACCAATCATGGATTCGACGAGTTTTATGGCAACCTCTATCACCTCAACGCTGAGGAAGAGCCTGAGACCTACCATTACCCGAAAGATCCTGAGTTCCACAAGAAGTTCGGTCCCCGCGGCGTCATCCATTCGACGGCCGATGGCAAGATCGAGGATACCGGTCCGATGACCAGGAAGCGGATGGAAACAGCGGATGAGGACTTCCTTGCCCACTCTCTCAATTTCATCGATCGCGCACACAAGGCGGGCAAGCCCTTCTTTACCTGGATCAATAGTACCCGTATGCACGTCCACACCCGGTTAAAGCCCGAATCGGTAGGACTCTCAGGCGAAGGGCTCTATCCTGATGGCATGGTTGAACATGACCAACAGGTCGGTCAGATTCTCAAGAAACTGGAGGAACTCGGTGAACTGGAAAACACCATTGTCATATATTCCACCGACAATGGCGCCGAAACCGTGAGCTGGCCTGATGGCGGGATCACTCCATTCCACGGTGAGAAGGGTACCACCTGGGAAGGCGGCATGCGGGTTCCCTGCCTGGTTCGCTGGCCCGCAACCATCAAGCCCGGCACCCGTTACAGCAACATCATGTCACACGAGGACTGGATCCCCACCCTCCTCGCCGCAGTTGGTGAGCCGGATCTTGTGGAGAAAATGAAAAAAGGGTACACCGCCAACGGCAAGAAGTGGCGTGTGCATCTCGACGGTTACAACTTTCTCCCGTTTTTCAAGGGTGAGACTGCGGAAAGCCCGCGGAAGTCGATTATCTACTTCGGTCAGGGTGGTGAACTGAATGCCGTGCGATATGGCAAATGGAAGGTCAATTTTGCTGGAATCGAAGGCAATATTGCAACTGGCGTCCGGCAACCGACCAACTGGCCGTTGATCGTCAACCTGCACGAAGATCCTTTTGAGATGATGCCGTTCCATTCCGCATTCTACTTACGTTGGTATATCGATCAAATGTGGGTGATGGTGCCGATGCAGACGGTCCTGAAGAACTTCTTTGCTACCATTCCGAATTACCCGTTCCAGCCCGGATCCAGCCTCTCAGCCGGGAACATCGGGTATCAAACCCTCGAAAATGCAAAGGCCATGGAGGCGCTCAAAAAGTTGGAAGCACTCTCTTTTCCCAGCAATTGACCGGTTTCTCATAGAGATCCATCAGGCGCGCCCGGCACTTCACCGGGCGCGTTTTGGAGGTTTCCTCCAGCTATTTCTGACCCCGCATCTCAAAGATAGGAACTTGCTTTTTTCGGAAACGAGTATGCCAAAGCTATGATTGACCACAACCGAGGTTGAGATTCCATCATAGATGTTCGTTAAGTTGTAGCCATAAACAGAATCGGCAGGCAAAAACAGCGATTTTGTACTGATTTTGAAAACAGTTCACCTATATGGTAAAGGAATGACATTTCTATTCACC